>NZ_JADKSL010000011.1:0-96324 GCF_015351275.1 Pseudoclavibacter sp. VKM Ac-2867 | reverse complement strand
TCTGCGGTGGTGTCGTCGGCAGCGACGGTTGGTGCCGGGGACGAGGTTACGGTCGACTTCGTGGTTCGGGAGAGTGCAGGTCTTCAGTTTGTGGGATTCGCGGTGGAGTCGCCGACGGGTAAGTCCTTCACGGCGAGGTGGGATGCCGAGGACCGGACCACGAATGGCGATGTTGCCGGGACTGCTCGGATCGTGGTTGATGGCGGGACTTGGCCTGCTGGGGAGTATCGGGTGACGGTAGTCCGGATGATCGACTGGGCTTCCAACGATGTTTCCCTGCGTGAGGGTGAGCTCGACCGGTTTGGCTTGTCCGCGTTCACTGTCAGCGGGACGGTGCCTCCGGTGACGTCCCAACCTCCGACAACTGAGCCCACGCCCACGCCCACGACACCCGGCTGGGATCTGACAGCTCCCGAACTGCTGACCGCCACCCTGTCATCTCAGAAGCAACAAGGATCGGGAACCACGATCGAAATCTCGTGGCGGATTCGAGAAGACACGGCTCTGTCCACGGTTACGTTCATGCTCGCGAGTACCGATGAACCGGACATTGGATCGCCCGAAGTTCCGCCAGCCGAACCCCAACGTCCCGTGAAGGTTGAGACGATCGTTGCAGACGCTGTACGCGACGGCGATGTCTACCGAGGGGTCTCAACGCTATTCGTCCCCGAAGGCGAGTGGTTCCCGACGGGTGAAGTGGGACTTGCATCCGTCTACATCTTCGACACGTCAGCAAACGACGGAGCAGTTCATCGCTCCAGGAGCGAAATCCTGCAGAACGCTGGGGCGGTCACCATCTATCCCGCCGCCACCCCTGGCCCCACCTCGACTCCGACCACGGAGCCGACGACTGAGCCGACTACGGAGCCCACGGTCGAGCCGACGACTGAGCCCACCTCGAAGCCGACGACTGAGCCAACAGAACCAGCCACGAGCACCCCGCCGACCTCCGGTGAATCCGCTGCTCCGATCGCTCCCGCACCCTCGAACGCGCCAGCAACTTCTGGTGGTCTCGCAACGACGGGCGTGGATGACGGCGGTGCGCTGACGCTCGGTGTCGGATCGCTCGTGCTGCTGGCTGGCGCCGCGATGCTTCTGCTGCGTCGCAAGCCCGCGGATCAGTAGTCCGCTCGTCCAACGAAGCCCGCCATACGCATATCAGCAGTGGCGGGCTTCGTCGTTCATGGGACCGGAGTTCGTGCCGGCTCAGTCCCGCCGTCGCCAGACGAGGACGCCGATCGTCACCGCGAGAGCGACCGCGGTGACGCCGATGCCGATGGCCAGCGCCACGCCGAGCACGCCGGGGAAGCCCGTGAGGACGACGCCGATGAGCATGGCGGTCGCGACGACGCCAGCGAAGATCCAACCGGGCGGGGATGCGAAGAAATCGCGGATGGCGCCGAGCTGCTCTTCCATCTCTTGCTGTCGATCCTGGTCAGCCATGGACGGGCTCCAATCGGTGGGTGCGTGTGGGGCTCCTATGCGCGATCAGTGCCCGGACAGCTTCGTACGCAGCCGCATCGGCAGCTGAGGTGGCCCCATCCCTTCCGGGTAGAAGCGCGGCTTGACCGGCAGCCCCGTCTTCGTGACCGTCTTGTTCACGGTGAGGCGCCGGAGGGGGCTCGTGGCCTTCCGCATCTCGTGAATGTTCGGAGGTGTGCGCCCCTCGGCCAGCCACGACGGCTGGAAGCGCTGGACGGCGAGCATGTCGAGGCTCCGGGGCAGGTCCTCGTTCGTGGGTGTTGGCACCTGACGCGGGTCGAGCAGGTCCACGCTCTCCCAAGGGTCGTCCGCGTTCTGCCCGGTCGGCCGTTGCACCCGCAAGGTCAGGAACGACGAGTCGACGAGGCCGGGGCCCGGGAACCAGTCCTGCCACTGCACGACGGAGATGCGGAACTTCGCAGGGTCATGCGCGGGAGCTCGCCAGTCGCGCAGCGCCCGGCTGATGTCACGTCGCACTCGGCTGAGGTCGCTGGCCGCTGAATGGTGACCCTCGGTGGCCTCGGCGTTGCCGGCGATGACGAACACGACATGCAAGCCGGTGTCGTCCCATCTGCGATTGCCGAACAGTTGCACCCACTTCGCGACCTTGTCGGTGAAGTTCTTCCCCGTGGACGCGGTGAGCTCGATCGCGAGCCGGGCGCCATCTTCACGGAGGAGCACGGCGTCTGCTGCGCGTTGCAGCCCTCGAGGTGGTTCGTCTCCGATGCTCGTGTAGGCGAGGTTGGCGACGTCCGCGAACCGCTCGCCGACGACCGCGCCGATGGGGAGGAACTCGGCCGCGCGCGCGATGATTTCGGCCACGAGCGCGTTGTGCCGGTCGTACCTCGACGACGCCGACCACGGGTGCGCGCCGGTGGTGGTCGCCCATTCCGGGTAGGTCATGTGCGGCAGGATCAGGTCGTGGAACGCCGACGACCTGGACGGGCGGATCAGCTTCGTCCGGTGCGCGTGGGGCGGGGCACCCATGGGGCGCTGGTACGTGCCGATGTCGACGAGCCCGAGCGTGAACATGTCCCGCACGAGGTGCGCCTGTGGGGACATGGCTCGGTTGTCGCCGGAGATGAACGCGAGCTGCTCGACGGTGAGGGTGCGGTAGGCGTTGACGTTCGCGAGCAGTCGCAGCGCCGCCTGCCACAGCTGACCGCGTTTCTGGAGCCGCCCGAGGGCCTCGTCGTAGTCGCCGAGCACCCACTTCGGGATGCGACCGAGCCCCGCGGCTTCCGCGCGCTTGGCTTGGTCGACGGACATCCACGCGGCGATCGCGCCGACTTGCCAGAGCCCGTCGTAGAACGGGTCCGTTCGCGTGATCGCTCGCGCTTTCGACGTGGGCGTGCGGGAGGGGATGTGGGCGATGGGGATGGCGCTCATGCGGATGCTCCCTGCTCGGACGTGTGGAGTGCGGCGAACTCGGCGACGCTCATCGTTTCGAAGTCGGGGATCTTGAGGGTGAACGCGCGCATGGCTTCCTTGTCGAGGGTGGTCTTCACGATGGCGGTGTACTTGGGGAGGTTCGCGACGTCTTCCGGCTCCCACGCGGACCCGTCGATGACGAGGCTGGCGACGAGGTCGCGGATGACGGAGGCGTCTTCCTGGCGGAGCACGATGCGGGTGCCGTAGCCGAGCATCGTCTTGCGGACCGTGTCTTCGAGCTGCTCCGGGAACTGGGTCGCGAAGTACGGCTCGACGCCGAAGGATCGGCCGTCGTTGCGGAACCAGGAGAGGACGTCTCCGGAGTGCGCGGCGAGGTGTTTGACCTCGCCTTCGAACACGGCGACGCGGCGGTCTTCGAGGCCCCACCCGATGCACGTGCGGCGGATTGCCTTCCACATCGTGTGCATCGCCAGGGCGGCCATCTGCTCGCGGGCTCGGTCGTCGAGCGCGTGCCCGGATGCGGACGGTCCGAAGTCGATGATGACGTTCGCGTCGGCCTCGAGCAGCTCGTCCCAGGTGCGCTGGTTCGGTCGCGCCCACCAGTGTTCGAGCGTCATCAGCGGCTCCACCTTGGAGCGGGGCGCGTCGAACAGATTCTTGCGCTGCGACGGCGTCACACCACCCCCGTAGGTTGGCCCGAGATGGTCGGCGGCGGACACGAGTTCCGCGTGCTCCGGATGAGCCTGAGCCGCGTCCTGGATGAGGCCGGCGATCTCTTTCGCTTCCTGGTCGTCACCGTTGCCGATGAGGAGGTTCGCGTACCAGAACGGGGTACGTCCGCGGTAGCGCGAGAGCGCCTCCGTGAACACCTCCGGGACCGTCCCGGTGCCCGACCTCGACAGCAGCGATCCGGCCTCGAACACGGCGATCAGGGACGGCGATGAGCGAGGTCCGATGGAGTCGACGCCGTACACCGCTTTGAGGGTGTCGACGACGTCGCGGGCGTAGTCGTGCGCGGTGATGAACCCGCCCGGTTCGGGGAAGAACGCAATGCCATCGACGGCGTTCCGGTCGGCGATGTTGACGGCGTCTACGGGTGCGTCGAACTTCGCGGCCCAGCGTGCGTGAGCTGCAGCAGAGACCCCGTCGCCCTTGGTGTCGAACGCGATCATGGAACGTCGCAGACGCGACTGCAGACGGTGCGAGAGGAACCAGCCCCACTGCGCTTCGAGGAGCCGCGATTTGCCGGAGCCGGCGAGTCCCGTGACGAACATTCCCGCCCACGCATCTTCCGAGCTCAGGTGCACGACGCCGTCCCGGTCAGAGCCAATCACCGGCCCGATATTGCGACGCAGTTCCACCGGCGCGATCCGGTCGCCAGTGGCGCCTCCGGAGAACGCGGAACCGGCGTGCGGGGCGACGAGCGCGAGCGGCAGATGCGGGCCCAGGAACGCCGCGTGCGGATGCACTGGGTACTCGCCGGCGAACTCCGGACGGATCTTCTCGACTGGGTTCCCTTCGCTGTCCTTCGTCAACGTCCGTGTCTCTTTCGCGGGCCGTTTGGGCGTCCCAGTGAGTGTCGGAGATTCCGGCGCCAGACCCTGCCCGAGGAGGCGCTGCAACGTCCGCCACGACGACGGGAGACGGCCGACGAGACGACCGACCAACACCGCGATCGCGGCCACTGCAACGAGTACGCCGAGGACCGTCCACGGCACGTCCAGCAGCTGCGGAACTTCGACGCCGAGCGTCGGAACTTCACGCAGCAGCAGCAGCAGCAGCGGCATCGCGATCGCCGTCGCGGCCCCCACGAGCGCGGCCACCACGAACGGCAGAGACCCGTCGAACTTGGATGCCCGGCGCGCGTCCGCGATCACGTCGAACCCGGGCAGCGTGGATGTCAGATGCCGCACCAGATCGCCCGCTCGCATGGCATCAGAGGAGCCCGCGTAGATGGACGCGATGACCGCGCCCGTCTCGAACGAATGGTGTGTGGCGACGCCTCGGTGTGCGAGCCAGAGCTTGTTGCTCTTGCGCTCAGATTTCGTTGGCGCGCGGAGCGAAATGGCGACCCACTCGCCAGCTGCGAGGAACCCGACCATCGACTGGACGACGGTTCCGAACTCGGCGCCCGCCTGCGTCGACTGGCCGACGTCGGGGAGCTTCTGAACGGACAGCTGTGACACCTGCTCCACGTCTGCGAGGGACAGGCCTTCCTCGACGTACTGCGCTTTCGCCGCGACCGCGTCCCCGAGCTTGAACGCCATCGACGCGGACGCGTGCTTCGACGCCGGGAACGACACGTACGAGTGAGCGCCGCCTGCCTCATCGCGCAGCAGAATCAGCGTTGTCCCGTCCGGCGCCTGCGTCTGGAATGCCTTCGCCTTCTGCAGCAACGTGTTGGCGTTGGCCTCCAGCGGGCCGGCCTTGAACAACTCGTACGTGGACACCTCAGAAATCGCGCTCATAGCGCGTCCTATGCGCGAACCCCTGACCAACGTGTGCCCGAGCGAAAACCCCGGGGAATTTCGGAGGGGCAGCTCAAAAACCAGCACTTCAAAAGGTGCCTGAAAATCCCCGGTAAAAACCGCCGAATCCCACTCCAGCCCCCGCTCATCCCCTCAACCTTCCAAGTTTTCAGCTTCTGGTCCTCGCGCAGGTAAGCCGCTGGGGCGTCTTTCCTGGTGCCTTGCAGTCTTAGCCGCTGGCGCGTCTTCGAGTGCGGCGTTCGGGCGTTCAGGTGCCACGTGGCTTTCCGAGGCGTTGCCTCGTCCGCTCAGTCGCCGCGGGGTCTTTGCCCTCGTTCCTCGGGCGTCCGCGTGGTTGTCTGGTCTCACTCGTTCCACCATTCACACTCATCGCCCAGCCACCTCTCAGCCCCTGCTTCGAGATGTTCCGTCCTGCTCACACTGTGTGCGGCGTGCTGTCGGTGCTCCAGCCACCCTCATCAGTGCCACTTCGGTGCCGGTCCCGGGTCTGCTCGTCCGCGCCACTTTCGCCTGCTTCTGGGACGCGGCCACTGGAACGCGCCGCAGGCGCTGACTCACCTTGGACATGCACAACGAAACGTCTCGCATCGGACCGAAAGTGCGACGAATGAAAGTGGCCGTCTGAGATGCGCACCGGGGGTGAGAAAAGTCGACACCTCTGTCGCAGACTTCACCCCGCGGGACCCAGGCCAAGCACCCCGACAACGACACCTCCTCAGGCCACCGAACCCTGCGGCGAAGCGTGGCCACGAAGTGGACACCCGGAACCCTCAACAACGACACCTCCTCGCACACCCCAGCCACAGGACCGCGGGCGAGGAACGAGCCCGCTGCAACGCAGCGTGAAGCAATCAGAAACGAGCTGCGACGAGACGATCCAGGACGCAGCGGCAGAGGGGGTGAAACTGCAGGCGGGGGACAGCAGAGAGATGTTCGGGATGGGCGACGGAAACGGCGAAGCGCGGGACCGCAGGTCACGCCGCTGGGGGACCCGAGAAGGTGACTGGTGAGAACGGCGCAACCACAGGACCGCGACGCGAGGAACGAGCGGCGCAGCCAACGAGACGGGATGCATGGCGCAACACTCTGCAGGGTGTCGGCGGATGGAGGAATGCAGGCATGTAGGGATGCAGGCTTGTAGGGATGCAGGAATGTACACGCGGACAGGGAGCGCAGGTGGCAGGAACGCAGACAGGTGACGGTGCAGAGACGGGCCGGGGAGAGACGGTGGCCGCGCCCCGCGCGGCAGCAACAGAGGGCGATGCGGGAAGCAACATGACGGGACGGGCGAAGCCCGGACAGCGAACAGCAACAAGACGCAACGGGACGATGCAGAACGCCCCGAGGGAGCGCCAGCGACCGAGGGATCTTAAGTAGGCGACTCGTCAGTTGGGCTCGGTTCCGGAGTGCGGCTATTGCCCGGGGTCTCGCCGCTATCGCGGACCTCGGTCGACGGGGCACTTGGAATACGCGTTACTCTGCCACGTTCTCTGGTGAAGCCTTCCAAGCCCTTGCTCTGCGCGATCTGATTCGCCGTGAGTGTGGTCTCTTCGAGCTGGACACCGGTGAAATTTACGCCCCGCGGCATTCGCACTTCAGCTAGTTGACAGTCCACAAGCATCACGCTGTGCCACACGGGTTGATGAAGGATGACTTGTCCGAAGTCGACGCCAAAGAGGTGTGCCTTCGTGAAGATTGCGCCGTAGATCGACAGATTGCTCAGCGTGCCGGACTCCCAGGTGGAGTTCGAAAAGTCGGTGCCGACCATGGCGTTTTGGAGATGATGCTTGCCAGGGTGCCCCTCTAGCGTAGGGGAGTACAGAGTCACATGACTGAAGTTGGCGCTGTTGATGTTGGAATCCAAGAGCTTCAGATTCGTGATCGAACGATTCAGGAACACTGGGTTACCGAACACGGAACCAGCGAGATTCGATCGAACGAAGGTAGTTCCATCCAGATTCGTGTGACTCCAGTCGACGCCGGGGGCGTCGAGCTCAACGAGGGTGAGGTACTGGAGCTCAGCCTTGAACCGTCGGGCTGCCGCGATGCGGGCCATGAGTCGGATCGCGAGGGCAGTTGCTGTCGACAGAGGCGAAAGCTCGTCCGACTCGCGTCCTTCGCTGTCCTCTCGACGCTTGCTAGCCTCCTGTCGAACGTAGACCGTGAGTACGTCGAGGATCATGCGGGAACGGCGTGAATCCTCGGACGTCAATGCGTAGTCACCGAGCAAACTGACTGCCGCCACTCTTTTCGCAAGTTCTGGCGCTTCAAGGAGAGCCAAAGCGTCCGTGACTCTGGTGATCTCGAGCTGCTCAAACTCACGTGAATGGCGTTCGGCGGCACGCTTGCCCTCTTTGAGTGCTTCGTCCGTGCTGTCGCGTTCTGCCCGCCAGCGCAGGTAGGTGAAAACTATACCGACGAGAGCAATCGCACCTCCAGCCACGAGAAGCACGGATTGCCGGGCATCAGCAATTGCGCGAGTGCAATCTATCCCAGTTGATGCCGTACAACGTCCGTTCCAGGTGTCGGTGACGATCGCCTGGGGCAGACCAACAAGTACCCAGGCGAGGAGCCACCAAAGACCGATGCCGAACGCAGCGAGTCCACTCATAACGATCAGCGCCGTCCGACCACGGACAGCGTTGCTCTGCTCAGCATCAAACGGGATCCGGGCAAGCGCTCTCAGACGTGAGCCAAGGGTCGGTTTGCGATCAGTCATCTCACGATCCTGCCGCAGCAACTCGTTGGAGCCTAACTACAAGGGTTTCACGGCTCAGTTGTCTTCAAGGGCCTGCACCACTCGCGCGTTGTCGACTTGCTAAGTTCCCCCGAGGCCCGGTAGTAGACGTAGATCGCGGATGGTGCCACACCGTCACGGACCGCGGCGTCGCACCGCTCGTCCTTATACGTTTCCTGTGCGAGTTCCGCAGCTGATCTGTTGGCTCGGCGTTCCTGGCCTTCGCGCCAGATTCGGGCCATGCAGCCGTTGCAGAAGCGGTGATCGAGTCGTGCTGGTTCTGCTCGGCTCGCGCTTGGACGTGTCGTGTCGGCGTGGCACTTCGAGCGTGTGCGGGCCTCGGTGCAAGGGTCGACCTCAGCATGCGCCTGGCTCCCCCAATTCAGGTGCAGGACGCGAGCGAGCGTCTCGGCGCGCACGAGCCTAGTAGATGTGGTGCATGAGGTCCGCCTCGGGTACCGTGCCGGCTCCCGCATGGGCTGCACCGAACGCGAG
This sequence comes from Pseudoclavibacter sp. VKM Ac-2867, assembly GCF_015351275.1. Taxonomy (NCBI): domain Bacteria; kingdom Bacillati; phylum Actinomycetota; class Actinomycetes; order Micrococcales; family Microbacteriaceae; genus Pseudoclavibacter; species Pseudoclavibacter sp. VKM Ac-2867. The sequence goes on along the minus strand of NZ_JADKSL010000011.1, from coordinate 87,729 downwards.
GAGCGCTTCGTCGACGTGCTCGCGCTGCGCGTCGAGGCGACTGCGGATCTCGAGTTCCTGCTTGGCGAGTTCGTCGGCAAGCATGTCCAGTCTGCGGAGCTGGCCGCGAGGAGGCCACGGTGTCGCTGGCGGGTGACGACTTCAGCCGTCCCATCTGAGAGATGCACGTCCAATTCGATGTTGCGTGGGGACCGTTTCGGAGCAGCAGCAGCAGCGAAGGCTCGCAACGCGTCGGTGACAGCAGCATCCTTGCTGTCGACGGGTACTGCGAGATGGAGCGGCGGAACGTGGACGGCCCAGACGCTGGCAGTGACGCGGAGCACACCGCGGATCGCGACTTTCATGCCCCCGTCTTGGCGTCCCCGCATAGGTGTCGTAGCACCGAGGCCCGCTGTGTTCAGCGAGCCGGCCACGTACTCATTGGAGCAGCACATGTTCACGACCGCGACCCTCGCGACAACATTCACCCGGGACGATGTACTGGTCCCAGCCGAGCCCGTTTTTCCCTCGATGTCGGGATTGGAAGCGGAGAATCTCTTCGTGGTGTTCCGTGACATCCTGTTTGGAACCCCGATGGGCGCGATCCTCGGCGTTGCGCTCATCTTGGCAGGGATATTCACCATCTCCTTCTCCCTGACGGAGGACTCCTTCGCACCCGCCGTCGTTGGACTCATCGGCATCGTGGCAGGTGCGAGCTTGTTCTTCATCAACATCAACGTCATGGACGAGAGAGCCGAGAACGCGAAAGCGGGGGAGGTCACTGCCACGGTGACGGACTGGGCGGCAGAAACGTACGGTCTCGTGGACGGATTTGGTGCGGTGTCTCGGGCCGACAGTCCGGCTGGTGCCGTTTTCGCCGCCCACGATGTCACCTTCAGCGTGGACGGACGAGTCTCGTTGGTCGACGTCACGCTCGTGTTTGTGGACGACAAAGCACACCTTCTCAACACCGAATCCGGCGAAGAACTCCCAGCCATCGCCGACTAGACCCACTCGAAAACCGAGGCGCTGCAATCGACGTGATCGCTATCTCCCCGCCGACACCGCTGGCGATCCGGATTCCATGTACTTTTCGCCCTGCGATCGGATGCAAGGAACGAGGATCCCCAAGACGGGGCCGTCCCGGCCATTGGGGAGCGGAGATCGGTGGAGTCGGTCGCCTTACGAACTGGGCGACACCGCTGCTGACCCGTTCCCGGCTACTCTGCTGGCGCTCGCCATGCTCGTTGCCGCAGGCCGACCTCGGCTGTTGTGGCTCGCGGCAACGATCTTGGCGATCTGGTTGGTGAAGTTCATCTTCGCTAGTCACATCGACGAGCGGAGCGGAAGCAGGAGCAGCCCTACACCTGATGCGGCCGGGTCGCTGACGTAGCGAGACCTACTCCGTCTGGTCTGCAAGCACCGCGCGATCGTGAACGAGCATCCGGTAGCTGACTGCGAAGGTGATCGCGACCGCGAAGTAGATGACAGCTCCGCTGGCCGTGATGATCGCTCCCGTGTCGAGGACGCCCGTGTCGATGGCGGTCGAGTTCTGGTGCTGGTCCCACACGAGTTGTCCGGCGATGACCGCGGCGGCGAACCAGAGCACGGCGGAGAACAGCGTGGAGATGTTCGCGTTCGGAGTGTGGGCGTACACGTCCGCTGCTGTGATAGATGCTCGGTCAAGCCGATCGGCGTCGACGAAGAGCCCCTGGAGCTCTGCGGAGTCATAGAGCGAGTCGAGCTCGTCGGCGGGGACTCCAGCTGTGCGCTCGGCGGCAAGGGCTTGACCTCGATTCCGGACCTCGCGTTTCTTGCCCGCGCTGTTGAATGACGTCCGCACGAGATGCCGTCTGGTGCGGGCGTGCGCGTCGGCGGCGATGCACCCGAGGACACCGATGAGAGCGAAGAGCGGGATTAGGACGGTGACGATGAAGTCAGGTGCCAAGGTGGCGGTCTTTTCGAGGTGAACGGGGCGTGGTCGTGGTCGGTCACTGTCGACGTCGAGGCAGCGTTGCAGCTCCGTCCGTTATCGCGTCAAGGCTACTCAGGGGAGCGAATCTGACCGTCCGAATTCGTATGCGGATTCTTGGACATTGCGAGGGAGTGGCTCGCCTGCGCCTCCACCCACATCAGTCTGCGTCCGACCGCGTCTGGACGAAGCTGGCAGGCGCGATCGGCGCGCTATGGGGCCAGGGCCTTACGTATTGTTCGTTCGAGCGAGGTGCGGAACCGGAGCAGACTCTCCGCCGATGAGCTAGGCACGAGCATCTCGGCGATCTGTGGCGCGGCGAAGTACCAGTTGACGGTGCCCATCAGCTGCAGATACGTGGCCTCGGGGTCGATCTCGGGATCGACGGTGCCGAGGCGTTGCGCTTCACGAATCGCCTCGATGCGGAGGTGGTAGCGCTGGCGTCGGATCTCGAACCCCGGGGCCTCGGACGGGTGGTAGTGCAGTGCTTCGTGCTGCATGAAGCGGATGATGTCCGGGTGGTCGACGAGGTAGTCGAAGACCGAGGTGAAGTACGCAGGCACATCGAGTGGGTTGATGTCGACCGACTCGGCAAAATCGGTGAGTCGTGCGGTGACGACCTCCGCGAACAGCTGCTCCTTGTTGCCGAAGTAGTTGTAGATGAGCGCCTTGCTCGTCTCGGCTCGTGCCGCGATTTTGTCGACTCTGGCGCCGTTGATGCCGTCGCGTGCGAACTCGTCATCAGCGGCCGCGAAGATTCGAGCTCGAGTCGCGTCTTTGTCGTATTGCATGAACCCATCTTCTCTGGTTAGTCTTGCGGCGGGGTTACTGAATGGTTAGTAACAAATCTAGGCGGGGGACGCTGATGACTGAGCTAGACCAGGAAGCGACGCCATCGCTTGCTCAGCCATGGGGGCTCAGCCTCGCGATGCTCGCGGTCGTATCTGCCGGCGCCGTCACAATCAGTTACCTCGCGCAGCCAATCCTGACGGTCGTCGCTCAAGAGTTCTCGACCAGCACTGGCGACCTCGGGTGGATCGCGACCTCGGCGCAAGTGGGCTACGCCGTCGGCATCGTCGCGTTGCTGCCGTTGGCCGATGTCGTGAGCCCACGACGCCAGGCTCAAGTGCAGCTCCTGGTCGCGGCCGCATTCCTGGGTCTTGCTTCGCTGGCGCAATCGCCAATGCACTTGGCCATCGCGCTGTTCTGTGCCGGCCTGGTCAGCAACGTCGCTCAGGTTCTGCTGCCACTGGCGATCAGGCTCAGTCCGGCAGGGCGCTCCGGGCGCACCACCGCGGTCCTCACCGGGGCTCTGCTGTTCGGGGTCTTTGGCGGTCGCATCGTCGTCGCGTGGATCTGCGACGTCCTCGGCTGGCGTGCGGCCATCCTCACGATCGCAGTGCTCATGTTTGTTCTCGTCCTCCTGGTCCGCTGGCGCGTCCCTGCCACGGTTCGGCCGCCGACGAAGGCGTCCTATCGTGAGCTGCTCGCAAGCCTGCCCTCGATCTTCCGAACCGATGCGGCACTGCGTCGCGCAGCTAGCATCCAGTTCCTCGTCTTCGGCGGCTTCAACGCACTCTGGGTCGTCACCGTGCTCCACTTCACGCAGGTCGTCGGTTGGAGCACCGCGCAGGCGGGACTCGTCGGACTCGTCGGGATCGTCGCAGCTGTGCTGACGCAGCAGGCGGGCAGCATCGTCGACCGGTGGGGGCCGGCGCGATTCCTCCTGGCCGCCGCGTCCCTCGGCTGCGTGAGTGCGCTCACCGTCGTAGTCGGAGCCAATCAGGTGCCCGTCATCTTGGTCGCCATGTTCGGCATCACTTTGGCGAATCAGCTCACGCAGGTTGCGAACCAGACGCGCATCCTCCGAGCCCCAGCTGTGGCCGGGCGCACGAACACCATCTACATGTCCATCACTTTCCTGGGCGGAGCAACTGGGTCGGCGCTTGGGGTCTTCACGTTCGATCTCGGCGGCATCACGCTCACGGGCATTATCGCCACCACTGCCCTCGTTCTTGCGACCGGACTTGCAGCCCTGCCTCAGCGGAGCGCGTCGGTTACCGAGACGCGCGAGTAGGCCCATCACATGAGCTCGATCGGGGGGATCGTCATCGTGAGATTTGCAGTCAGGGAAGTTGAGACCCGCCCGCCGGCGGGGGACCAGAGCAAGGGGCATCCGACCGGGTACCCCGAGCGGGTCCAGGCTCGACGAGGAGTCGGTGCGCAGCTCGTTCGTGCGTGCTTGCGCGATCTCGGGCGGCCTCATGAGGCGGTGACACGGCGATGCCCCGGGTGCGGCTCGAACGAGCATGGCCGCCTGGAGGCTCCGGAAGCTTCACTATCGGTTTCTCATGCCAGTGACCTCACTGTCGTCGCGGTGGGTCCTCGAGCGTCGAGCGTCGGGATCGATGTCGAGTCATGCAGCCGTCAGGCCGACGGTGTCGCCGCAGTCCTCGACCTTGACGGCTCCGCTGCAGATCCGCTTGAGGAGTGGGTCATGCGAGAAGCAGCTTCCAAGGCCTGGGGCATCGGCGTGGCGGAGCCGCTGTCTCGAATCGCATTGAGCACTCCCGCAATCCCGCAGGGAAACCGGCAGGCGAGCTTGGGCGAACGACCACCGCTCGAACTCATCCGCCTGCATCTGACTTCGGAACACGTCTGCTACCTCGCCGTTCGGGCCCTCCAAGACCTAGACATCCGACTGGCCGAAGACGACGCGTCCCGAGCAACACCCATTCAAGCCCTCCGAACAAAGGAAATGTCATGACACAGGAAACGCGGTCCGCAATCCAGGCATCTCTCATCGAGCTCGTCCAAGACGAGTTCTTGGACGGAGATGAGGAGTTGACACTCGAGACGCCGCTGCTGGAGTGGGGTGTGCTCAAGTCCATCGAGCTGACGAGGCTCGTCAACTTCATCGAGACGGAGTACCGAGTGCGCGTCCCTGCTGAGGCCGTCGTCGCCGAAAACATGCGCGACATCAATGCCATCTCGTCGCTGGTCGAGAACCTGCTCGCCGTGCCGGTGGCGAAGTAGGCCTCGGACCTGGAGGAACGGAGCAAACGCATGGTCGATTTCTCGACGAGCACCGAGGAACTCGCCCTCCTCAAAGGAATCCGCGAAGCTGCATCCCAGCTCCCGACGCACGGGATGCACGCTGCTCCAAGTCGTGCCGGCTGGGGGCAACTCGGGGAGATGGGGCTCCTTGGTGGGTGCATCCCGGAGGAGTACGGCGGCGCTGGCTGGTCGGCGCAGGGAACGGCTCTCGCCTACGAGGCCGCAGGCGAGACGAGCCCGAACCTCGGACTCGTGTTTGGCGGTGCGGCTCACCTCCTGGCTTGTGTGACGCCCGTCTTGCATCACGGCAGCGAGCAACTCCGGTCCGAGCTGCTGCCAGGTATGTCCGCAGGACGCGTCATCGGCGCAAACGCGATCACGGAAGCGGGTGCCGGTTCGGATGTCGGCGCCTTGCAGACGACGGCAACCCGCGTCGATGGGGGATACGTGCTGAACGGCGTGAAGTCGTTCGTCTCCAACGCGCCGATCGCGGATGTTTTCGTCACCTACGCCGTGACGGACGCGAACGCCGGGTCACTGGGACGCACAGCCTTCGTCGTACCCAGAGAGTCGTTCGGGACCAGCGTGGGCCCGGTCTTTGTCAAGAGCGGCCTCGAAGGCTGCGCCGCAGCAGAGGTGCAGTTCGACGACTCGTTCGTGCCGGACTCCCATGTCCTAGGTGTCCCCGGCATGGGGGGACGAATCTTCCAGCAGTCGATGTTGTGGGAGCGTACCTGCCTCTTCGGCATCTACATCGGGTTGCAGCAGAAGATCCTCAATCACACGGTTGGTCACGTCCGCAACCGTCGACAATTCGGGCAACGATTGTCCGGATTCCAAGCCGTGAAGCACCAGATCGCCGACATGAAGATTCGACTCGAGGGCGCCCGCTTGCTGCTCTACCGCGCCTCGTGGGGGATCGACCATGACGACGACGCTGAACTCTTCTCGTCACTGTCCAAGTTGGCAGTCTCCGAGTCAGCGGTTGCCTCCGCCGGAATGGCGTCGCAGCTCTTCGGCGGGCTGGGGTACATGCGCGATGCTGAGGTAGAGCGGGCGCTCAGGGACGCGTCGGCAAGCACCGTTTTCTCCGGCACCTCGAACATCCAGCGTGACCTCGTGGCCGCGGGGCTCGGACTATGAGCACGCTCCTGCAGCAGTACTTCTTGGACAGTCTCTCGATGAACGCCGAGGCGTCAGCCGTGCACGACGGCCCGCTGACCTACTCATATGGCGAGCTTGACGAGATCGTGGAACGGCTTATGTCGGCCCTCGCTCGGCACGGGCTCGAGGCTGGGGACCGGCTGGTCATCTGGACCGAGAAGTGTGCGGTCACCGTCGCACTCATGCAGGCCGCGCTTCGCCTTGGGATCATCTACGTGCCCGTGGCGCCGAGCAATCCGGTCTCGCGGGTGAAGCAGGTTGTCGACCTTGCCTGGGCTTCCTTCGTGGTTACTAACGGTCCGATCGGCTTCGCCACCCGACTCGGCAGCTCGACACTCGAGTTGCTCCTAACATCCGAGCGAGTTGAGGTTCCCCCAGCTCCGTCGATCTCACCGGATGACCCGGCCTACATTCTGTTCACCTCGGGATCCACGGGCGTCCCCAAAGGCGTGACGATCTCCCACACGAACGCTCGAGCGTTCGTCGACTGGGCAGTCGTCGAGGCCGGCGTGCGTTCTGATGATCGGCTGTCGAGCCATGCTCCATTCAGCTTCGACCTCTCCGTCTTCGACCTTTACGGCGCCTTCGCAGCTGGAGCTGCAGTGGACCTGATCCCGTCCTCTGCAGCGAACAACGGGACCGCGTTGGCAGCCTTCATCCGCGAGCGTCAGATCACCGTCTGGTACTCGGTGCCGTCGGCGCTCATGCTGATGATCGATCACGGTGGGCTATTCGTTTGGCGAGCCCCGGACGAGATTCGGGTCATGATCTTCGCCGGGGAGCCCTTCCCGCTCGGGAGGGCGAAAGCGCTGCTCGAGACTTGGCCCGATGTGCGCCTGATGAACTGGTACGGACCAACTGAAACCAACGTCTGCACTGGCTACAAACTCTCAGCCGCAGACCTGACGCGCAACACACCGATCCCCATCGGCTATCCAGCCTCCGGCGCCCACGTCGCGCTCCGACCCGGACCGGACGAAGGGGAGATCGTCGTTGAGGGTCCAAGCGTCATGCTCGGCTACTGGGGCCAGGCGCCGCAAGATGGCGCGTACGCGACAGGCGACTTCGGGCGGATCGGTTCCGAGGGTGAAATCGAGTACGTCGGAAGAAGCGATGGGCTCGTGAAAATTCGCGGATATCGAGTCGAAGTCGGGGATATCGAGGCGGTCCTCGGCCTGCACGAAGCGATCCAGGATGTCGCGGTCCTGGCCGTCGGGGAAGGCGCTGACCGAAGTCTCACGGCCGTCGTCGTCCCTAAGGGTGGGCGCCGAGTGTCCCTTCTCGGACTCAAAAGCCACACCGCAACGCACCTGCCCACATACATGATCGTTGACCGGCTGCACGTCGTGGAAACACTGCCGCGGACGCCCAACGGGAAGGTCGACCGCACCCACCTCGCGCACGCAATCGGAAAGGAACTCGCATGAACACCATGACCACGCAGGCACCCACGGAACCGCTCGAGATGTACGCCGAGTGGGAGGACAGAGGCATTTCCCCGTTCTTCCCGGTCGTCGAGGCGAACCGCGGGAACTCCGTCGACATCTCGAACATCGGGACCATGCTCATGTTCGGCTCCTGCGACTACCTCGGCCTCTCGCAGCACGACCGTCTCAAGCGAGCGTCAATCGACGCCATCGCCGCCTTCGGAACCAACACCTACGGCGCGCAGCTGCTCTGCGGGAAGACGTCGCTGCACAACGAACTCCAGGAGCACCTCCAGAGTCTGGGGCCCTTTGAGGCTGCGCTCATCTTTCCGTCGGGGATGGCGGCAAACCAGGCTGTGGTCTCGTCCCTTGCCGGGCCGGACAGCGTCATCATCAGCGACCGAACTGCCCACATCTCGCTGTACATGGGTAGCTGGCTGTCAAAGGCGGAGCTCAGGACGTTCCCGCACAACAACGTCGCGAAGCTTGAGGCGATCCTCAAGAAGACACAGGACAAGGCCTCCCGGGTGATCCTCGTAGACGGCCTGTACAGCGCCGACGGTGACGTGGCACCCCTTCCGGAGATCGTCAAGCTCGCAAAAACGTACGACGCCATTACGGTCGTTGATGAAGCTCACTCCTTCGGAACTATGGGCCCCGACGGCCTCGGCGTCGCGGACGAATTCGGCGTCCTGGGAGACGTCGATGTCATCGTCGGCACGATGAGCAAAGCGATCGGTAGCGTCGGCGGCTTCGTTCTCTGCAGCTCGGAGCAGCAAAGACGGATGCGCTACCTCTCGCCGTCGTTCACCAGCTCCAGAAGCGTCGCTCCGGCCGTTGCCGCCGCCTCTCTCGAATCGCTTCGCATCCTGGCGGAAGACGGGCCACGGCTGCGGTCCGACCTGGCTCGGAACACCGCGAGAGTCACGCAGGGGCTCCGCTCCCTCGGGCTCGACTTGATCGAAACCACGAGCCACATCGTTCCGATCAGGCTCGGGAACGAGCAGCAGACCGTCGAAGTCTCTCGTTGGCTCATGGATGAGGGCGTCTTCACGGGTACGTTTGTGTATCCGCACGTTCCCCTCGGCGAAGGGCGCCTGCGTGTCGGCGTGACCAGTGCTCACTCCGACGACGAGATCGACCTGTTCCTAGCGACGATGGCTCGAGCGACTGCGAGGTTCGCGCTGAACTGATCGGCGTGGAGCGTCGTACCGAAACGAGACGCCAATCCAGTGCAGGCACCGGCGGTGGAGGCGCGCTTAGCGGCATGCCTCTGCCGCCGGTGCTCTTGTCCCGCATACGATCCGCCTCATGACGAAACTGGTTGGCATGATCCGCTCCGCAGAACGACGCACGCTCGAGGGCGAGGCCGCCGAGTACGAAGACGTTCGCGCGGAGCTCGAGGCGCAGGTGCCGGAGGGCTGGGAAATCATCCAATTCCAGACGGCCAAGTAGTTCGCCGTGGCCGACGAACGCCGGACGGAATTTCCTCTCCCGGACGCCTGGACCCGCGATGCGTTGGTCCGTACTGGGTTCGAGGGGTTCGTTCCGCTGATCGGGCTCAGCGGCCGTGATCTGCCGCTGGGCCGGGGCATCTACGTCGTGCTCCGCTCGGATCCACTCCCGGCACCCTTGTTCTTGGACGAGAGCCTCCTCCGCGCCTACGCCATCGGCGACCTCGAGCGACGTTGGATCGATGGCGCCGAGGTGCTCTACATCGGGAAAGCCGAGCGTGGCCTGCGCGACCGTCTCGGCGGGTTCAAGCCAAACCGGGCGAACCATTCCGGCGGCCGATCCATCTGGCAGCTCGCGGAGGCAGCCACCCTGCAGGTCTGCTGGGTTGAGACGCCCTGGGACTACTCGGAAGACGTGGAGGGCGACCACGTCGATGCGTTCGTCGGCGTGCACGGTCGTCGTCCGTTCGCGAACGTCGCACCCCCAGCGCGAGGAACGGTGCAGTCCAGATCATCGACCCCGAAGCCGGTGCGCGGTCGAGGCCGCCGCGGTCAGGGACGCGAACTGGTCTTTGTCGACCTGGATGCTATGCACCACAGCTAGGTCTCGTCCGGTTCTTCCTCTGGTTCCCGCATAGCTCAGCCAACAAGCGACGACGCACGTCGCTCGCGCCCATTCGGGCCGCGCTCGGCGGCACCATCGAACTGGACCCGTGCACGGAACCCGACAACCCGAACGGTGCGGAACGCTTCATGTGCCTTCCCGACGACTGCGCGGCCCTGCCATGGGATGCTGAGGCAATCTTCGTGAACCCGCCGTACGCGAAGGCGCGGGAGCGTTGGTTCAACCGGTGCTTTGACGCGGCGACAGCCGGGGCTCGCGTCGCCCCGCTGATTCCCGCGCACACGGACACGCGCATCTTCCACGCCGCGCTCGCCGCAGCCGATGCGGTCACGCTCGTCCAGGGGCGGCTCAAATTCGGCATCCCTCGCCAGGACGGGCGCCAGATGGCCGCGTCGCACGGTTCGGCGATCTTCACGTGGGACTGTGATGCCAGGCAACTGGAGCATCTGGGGACGACGCTTCGCCGGTAGACCACTCAGAGGACGACGAGCCCGCACCCTGTGCAGCGCAGTCGCTCGCTCATGGTGAGCAGGGTGAGGCAGCTCGGGCATGCCGGCCAGCCGATCTCTGGTCCGTCGTCGTTCATGCCCGGATCGTATGGGCCGGCGTCGAAGCCTGTGGATGAGGCGGCAGGATCTGTGGAGAATCGCCTCGCCCGGAGCATCAGCCGATGCTCGTTGTCGAGCGTGCCAGGACCCGTTCGGGCGACCCGCCGTTGGTTGCGGTGACGAAGTCCGCCTCGCACGTACCGGCCAGGTTCAGCGCGGCCCAGTCCGAGTAGACGGGCGTGAGCGCGTGGCCTGCCCGGGCGAGCAAACCGGCATCGAGGCTTGCGCCACCGGCCGCGATCCCGAGCTGACGACAGCGATGATCGCGATGCTCGGGGCGTGCTTCCGCGGGATGCGGACCCTTGGCTGAGCCTTTCATCTGCCAGCGGCGGACCATGCTCGGCTCGATCGTTCTGCCGGCAGGCGCATCAGGGGCCGGGCGCGGAGGCCCGCATAGCCAGGCAGGCGAGACAGCTCGCCCACGCCCGTTCTCCAGGAAGGCCAGCAATGCCGTACCCGATCACCGTCGTCGTCATCCCGCCTACGGGCGACATCGCTGCAGTCACGATCACGAAGCGAGACCCGCTCGGCCAATTCCAGCGCCTCGTCGGCGGCGACATCGAAGCCATCGCGGTCGGCGGCACGGCCTCCGGGTACGTGCACGCCGAAGGATTCTACGAAGGCCTCCCGATCAACCATCGCGGGCTCGCGCTTATCGGCGGACGCCTCGTCGGCGGCGACATGGTCCAGGGCACCCTCGTCGTCACGGGGCTTGTCGACGAGGACGGCGTGGAAACCAGCGCCGATGTCGGTGCGATCGAACAAGCGCTCGGCGTGCGCATCCCCGTCTCAGGCGTGTGCGCCTGCGGGCACCGAATCGGCGTTCACCAGTTTCCGCTCGCCTGCAACGGCGCGATCGGCTACCTCGACGACCAGGCGCGCTGCGACTGCACGAGAGACCACTCGTTCCTCGCGATCATGACCGACCGGAAGTTCCTCAAGCACAAGGAGGTGAGAAACCGCCTCGCTGGATGACCGAATATGCGCGCAAATTGGATCAGTTCTGTTCAACGAGCCACTCAGTCGCTCTCCGCGGTGTGACCGCATATAGCGTGAGCGAATCTCAAGAGCTCCCGAGGCTGCGAGGAGGCTGCCGTGCGTTTCGAGCGTGATCTCGCGTTGGTCGGCGCCGAGGCGGTCGGGTGGATGCGCGAGCACGGATGGCGGGTCATCGGTTCAGGCGACCGCTTCCGCTTGACGGCCGACACCGCGCGAAGCCCAGAGTTCAACCTGAACCGCCTCTGGCACTCGGCCGCCGTGACCTCGATCGAGTTGCCCGAGGACTGCGCGGACTTCAAATTCGTCACGTTCCTCCTAGAAGGGACGATCACGCTCGTGACCGACGGCGGCGCCTGTCGCATGTCAGCCCCGTCGCACTTCTTCGTCGACGAGACCGTGTCCGTGCAGATGGCGTCGACGGAGCCTTCCTCAAGGCTGATCATTGGCCTGCCGAAGACGCTGTACCACTGGATGCCGGAGGAACTCACCATCCCAGCTCGCCCCTACAGGGCCGAGGCGCTCTACCGAGAGAGCCTGATGAGCTCCGCCACTGCGTCGCTGCGTGGCCGAGTACGTCGCTCCGACGAGTCGTTCCGATACTGGACGGCGGGGATGGAGTCGCTCGCGCTCGCCGCGGTCTTCTCCGCCACCATCAACGACCGTGACGGCGGCGACACCGTCCCGACGCCGGAAGAGGCAGAAACTCAGCGTGAGGTGCTGGCCGATGCGTTGCTGTTCATCGAGATCCACGGACACGACCCGCAGCTGTCGGTTGGCCGCCTCGCTGAGCGCCTGGGCGTCTCCCGAGCCAAGCTGTACCGGGCTTTCCAGCCGACCGGGCTGAGCCCCGGGGCGCACCTGCGGCGCGCGATCACGAAACATCGATCGGACGCCGGACTTCGCGACCCCGCGCTGAGCTCGGTCGCTGTTGAGCCCAAGCCGGCGAGCTCACCGATGCCGCGAAAGATCTTCGTCTAGACCGAGCGCGCACGCGCCTCATCTCACCCACACCGCCCCAACCCATCTCCCCGCCGGAACGAACCCATGCGCACTGAACTGCAGCTGTCCCTCACCGGCCGCGACACCGAAACCTGGCTCGCCGAGCGCGGATGGAAGGTCGTCACCCACGGTCAACAACCGTTGCGCGTCACGGCCGACTTCGCATGGACTCCGACGTTCGTCATCGGACGCATCTGGCACACACCGGCGGTGATGGAAATCGTCCCCAACACCGAGTTCGAGCAGGTCACCGTCGCTTCCTTCGTCCTTGACGGATCCATGGACCTGCTTGCGGAAGGGCTGGCCCGCTCCGCACCAGCCGGAGCGAACTTCACCTCCGCCGGGAACGCAGCGCTGCAGCTGCGGACCAAACGGCCCTCATTCCGACTCCTCATCGGCGTGCCCTCCGACCTCTTCGATGGAGTGCCGAAACGGCATCTGCTGCACGGGCACTCATATCGCGCGGATGGTTCCTACCGGCGCACGCTCGTCGCTTCGGTGACTGCCGCGCTCGGCGGTCACGTGCGCCGCAACACCACCCCCTACCGGTACTGGTCGGTCGGCATCGAGCAGCTGCTGCTCGCCGCGACCATCTCCAACATCGACTCCGACCCGGACCTTGCGCGATCCACTGCGGACGAGGCGGCGCCGACGAATCGGGTGGAGAACATACTCGGGGTCATCGACGCGAAAGCGCACGATCCGGCGTTCTCCGTCCAGCAGCTCGCCGAGAAGGTCAACCTGTCCCGTTCGCAGGTCCACCGGCTGTTGGAGAGCACCAACCGGACTCCGGCCATGCACCTCCGGGACGCGCGGTTGCGTCTCGCGGAGGCCCAGCTGGGGGAGGGCGCATCCGCGGAGGAGCTGCGCCGGGTCGCGCTCGCCAGCGGGTTCTCGTCCCCACGGGCACTCCGGGAAGCGATCAGAGCTCGGGAGGGTCGCGCTTCCGCATAGGGCAGAGGACAGCGGTGCGCCTGGAGCGCTCGCCCAACCCTCGAAGGCGGACCCGTGGACCACCCGAACACCCAATCGGACGATGATCGTCCAGCCGAGCTCTGCTTCGACGAGCGCTCCGTGCTGGTGCTGCAACGCCACAACGTCGGCCGGACAACCCTGGAAGCCACCGGCTGGCTGGCGGCCACGTTCGCGGTGGCGTTCCTCGCCGACTGGGTCGGCGGGTTCGTCGACGTGCCACGCGAAGCGCTCGCTGTCGTCGCCGTTGGCCCGGCTCTCGCATTCGCGCAGACGCTGCTGCGGTTCCTCCCCGCTCGGCCGCACTCCGACCGGTACGAGGATGCCGCCCTGCGTTGGCACCCGAACACGGCCATGCTGACGTGGGCCGCTGACCGGTACGGATCCCTTGCCGGGATCGAGGGCCTCCACGCGGACCCGCAGCGGGTGGAGCTGGGGGATCGGCGGCAGCGCATGTGGTCGACGACCGTGCTGCGATGGGACGCCACCCGGCAGGGGTACTCCCGACTCCGCGTGTGGCTCAGGTTCGACGGCGGCGGACGACCGCGTCTCATGGACGACTGGCGGGACGGGTCGGAGTTGCGGGCCGTCGCGGCCACCGACGCAGGGAGCGGCGCATGATGTCGGAGGTGATGGCCCTGGTCGTCGTCGCCTTCGGATCAGCCGCTGTCTCCGCGCTCATCGTCGTCATCGTCATCGGAATCGCGACCTCCGCCTGGAGCAGGCCAGCGCAAAAGCCCGTCCGCACGCCCGGAGTCGCCAGGGCACGCGGGGTGAGCGCACCGCCGAAGCCGGACACGACGGGCCTGCACCTCCTCGACCTCGACTGAGCACACGCCCGCGATCAAGCGCCGCACACAGTGCGAGCACGCGGATCCCCATCCGAGCGGCCACAGCGCTTAGAGCACCCACAGCCCCTCGACGATTGCCGATGCCGCGCCCCACATCTCAGCAACCCCCTACCGCCACCGAAAGGCCACCCCATGACCATGATCACCGTTCCCGGAACCGCCACCGCAGACCTCAGCGCGTACACGCCCGTCGTCCTCGAACGCGACCTACAGGTCCAATCCGTCGCCGACTACGTGCCCGCTGATCCCGGCCTCGACCCGACCCCCACCCCGCGCCTGACGGTGCTGGCGACCGTATCGTGCGTCCAGTGCACCGCCACCAAGCGCAAGCTCGAGAACGACGGCGTCGTCCCGTTCGAGTACCGCATGCTCACCGACGACGAGCGCGAGCACTGCAAGTCGCTCGGCCACATGCAAGCGCCCATCGTCATCGACCACGCCACCGGCGCCCTCTGGACCGGCAACAACCCGATCGAGCTCATGCGCGTCACCGCCGAGGAGAAGGCCAAGCTCGCCGCCTGACCTCAGTACTCACCCAAAACCGCCCGCCCTGCACCCAGAACCCCTGGACCAGGCGGGCGGTTCTGTGTTGTTCCCGGGTCCCGAGCGCGAAGATGGAACCATGACGCTCCCACTTCCGCAACGGACATCGAAGTCAACCCGGGTCCCCAAATGCGAAGCGTTCGACCCTGCGGGCGGCCCGATGTCCCCAGGTCAGGAGACCTTCTACGTCCGTCACTACCTCCCGGCAATCGCGGAGTCGCGCCAGCTCGACACTCTGGGCAATCACGGATATGCCGAGCGTCGACTGCATGAGATCGAGGAACTCCGGAAGACGGAACCTCGAGTGGCGCGCGAAGCCTTGGAAGCATGGCAGGCCGCGAGCCGGCAAGGGGCGCCTTCGCTGCCTTGGCCTTCCTACCTCCTCGGTATCCGCTATCTCCTCGAGGATGGACACTTCGCAGCCGCGATCGGAACCCTCGCACGTCGAGGGGACCTGGAACTCGAGGTCTACTTGTCGCAGGAAGAGGCCCTGGGACACCTTCCTGTCGAGTTTCGGAGCCTAGTTAGCTGGACGTACGGCAGCTGGCCCAAAGGCATACTCAAACACCGAGGGATTAACGTCCTGCAGAGCAATCTCGATGCGTTCCACGCCGAGCACGGACAGAGCATCATTGCCGAGTTCTGGCAACGCGTGACAGCAGGTGGCGCAGTCGAGGACGTCGTTGACTCCGTTCTGCCTGACCTTCGAGACCGCCTTGGACGAGACGATCTGACGTACGCCATCACTCACATTCGCAGCGGTGACCTGGAAGAGTTCGGACGAGCGCAGTTCCAAGGCATTGACTGGCCCGCACCGCGAGTGAGGATCGACCGAGTCGGCCACCAGCTCGTGCGCGAGTTCTGCGTCGCCCTCATGCGGAGGGCCGAGAACCAAGCTCGCACGAACGCCAACTTGCCGCGAGTCGGAGAGGGCTTGGTGGGGGAGATTGAGCTCCTCAACCTGATCAGGGACAGCTTCCCAGGGGAAGTCGTGATCCACCAGGGACGGCTCGAATGGCTTCGACCCCAGAGCTTGGACATCTACCTTCCCGACAGGAACATCGGCATCGAGTATCAGGGAATCCAACACTCGCGCCCGGTCGACTTCTTCGGAGGCAAGGAGGCTTTTGAAGACCAGCAGAGCCGCGACTCCCGAAAACGCCACTTGTGCGAGAGCAACGGGATGGTGCTTGTCGAGGTGCATCCGGGTTACTCACCCGGGGCCGTCGTGGCTCAGGTCAGAGCTGTGGTGAGTCCGACGGAGATGTGATCGCGGCGGCGGGGCCTCGGCGCGCTCCCCGCATAGGTGGGCTGATCCGCACCGACACCACCCGACGACCCAGGAGGCGCAACCATGCCTGAATCCATCGACCACCACGCCGAAGCGATCCCTCTCAGCAAGCTCGCCCACGACAACTTCGACGACCGCGCGGAGGACGCCAGGGAACGCTCCCTGTTCCAGATGCAGCGCGCGCAGATGCACGCGACCCTCGCCCTCGCCGTTGAACAACGCCGCACTGCGGAGGCGGCCGAACGAGACAACGAACTCAAGCGGCTCGAGGTCCTGTTCATGGCTGGGCTCAGCGAGATCAACGAGCACGTCAGCGAGTACCTTGAACCCGGTGGCACGTTGAGACCGGACATCGCGAAATCGCTCGGTCTCCCGGGGCAGAATGTCCAAGTCCTATCGGCCATCCGCGAACCAATCGCCAGGGCCCTCGACGTATTCGAGCGCCGCACCGCGGCCGGATTCTCGTCCGAGATGGCCATGCACGACGCCCTTCGCTCGGTCCGAGGTCTACCCCTCAGCACTCCCGACGCCGACGGGAGCCGAGCATGAAGTTCAAGCCCGGCAAGCGCGTTGCGTTCTACGAGATCACCGCCATTCACGGGGAGTCACCACGGCCGTCGATGAAACTCGGAAGCATCCTCATCGACAACATGCGCGGCCCCGTCACCACGTGGGGCTTCCTCGACACGGAGTCGAACCAGGAGACCACCGTTGTCGGCACCCGCGTCGGGTTCGCTCGTGTCAACGACGAAGCTACCCGCGTCATCCCTGAGCCCGCGCTCCAGGCGATCCTCGACGAGCGCAAGGCTGCCGCCGAAGCAGCCGAGTCGGCCCAGGAAGTGAGCGCGAGTGCCTGAGCAGGAGCGCACGCCGACCAAGGCGGAGATGCGGGCGACCTACATCTCGGCAGGGTACTTCGTGGAAGATGAACACCGTCGCGCTGAGGTCGAGGCGCAGGATGGTGCCGAGTTCGACCGTGGGTTGACTCGCATCACGGCACAGGTCCTCGCCGAGGAGCGCGCGAAGCGACCCGACCGCGAGCAGGTGAACGCGACCGCCGAGCACCTGCGGGGCATGGTCGATTCGCTGGATGAGCACGCGGGCCACGGGGAGATCGCGGAGCAACTGGAAGAGGCTCGCCGCATGGTGCTCGCTCTCGAACCCGAGACCCGCGAGGTCACCGAAGCCGACGTCCGGCGGGCGCACCGCGGGTGGGTGGAGGCGGAGTCCGGCAGGACGTTCGAGGACTGGGAGTTCGATTCCCTGCGGTCCGATGCTCAGGCCCGCCTCATCCGCGCTGCTCTCGAAGCCTTCGCGCAGAGCTGACCAGTTCGCACGCCACAGGGTTCCGGAAATGGCCGGCGAGTGGCGTGCGTCCCCGCATAGCTCAGCCGACCACCACGACCACGGAGGCGACCATGCCCGAACCCACCATCAACAGCGCAGACGACCGCGCCAGCCATCCCGCACGCGTCGACGCGGCGCGAGCTCTCGCGACGTTCGACCACAACGCCGCGTACGTCGAGATGATCGAGTGCCAGGACCATCCGATCTGGCAGGATTACCTCGCCGGAGCGGACGTGGCGCTGGCCGCCAAGGCGGCTTATCCCGAACTCGAAGCCGGAGCGCGTCCTGCCCGGAATGCGGCAGCACGTCACCGCGGGAGCTCTCCATCGCCCAACGCACCCGCAGCGACGCCCCGGACGGGCGCCTGCGCATGCACGACATCGTCGCCTACGTCCTCGAGGCCTGCCCCGACTGCGGGGAGCAGACCAACGCAACCGACGCCGATCAGTTCCTCGCGAGTCTGGCGAGCAGCGCCGCGTGAGCTCTGCCCCGCATAGCCGGCCCAGAGAGACCGCACCGCCGCTCGGCAATCGCCGCCGGGCCACGACCAGGAGGCCGATCATGTCGGAACGCATCAAGATCGACGACACCTACACCTACGCGTACGACGACGGGCACGTCCAGCTGCTCCGGAACGGACTGCCCTGGCTCGGGGAGGAACCTGGCGGATTCCCCGGTTCGAAAGCCTGGATCAGCGCAGCCAACGAGATCGAGTCACTGCGAGCGAATATCGCTGAGCTCGAGGCGAGGCCAGCGCAGATAGAGACCTCTCCCGAGCGGGGCGAGGAGCGCATGCCGTCCGAGTTGGCGTTGCGAGAGTACCTTGTCCGCGCGAAATGCGATAGCGAGCAGTGCGCCGCCTTCATCCAGACATTTCAGGATGCAGTCGCTCGATTCGAGGCCGATGTCAGGGCCGACGAGCGCGCCAAGCGACTCGACCAGGATCAGGTGAAGAAGGCAATGCACGCTCACCGTTGCGTCCGCGCCGACGTCGAGAGGGGCGTCACGGTGTTCCGCTGCCACTGTGGTTGGAGTGGTCGCGAGCAGGCGTTTGCGAATCACCGTGCAGACGCCGTGCTGGCTCTCGAGCCCACCCGGGAAGTGTCCCGTGGCTGAGCACGAGTACACGCCCACCGAGGTGGAGCGGGAACGACTGCAGGAGGCCGCCGAGCGGCTGCGCCACTACGGCTACGGACACCTGTCGGAGGCTGTCGAGCGCGCTGCCGAGTCCCTGACCGACATGCTCGCTGGGCTCAAGGCCGAGACACTGGCGGAAGTGCCCGCAGCCCTCCGTGACCACGATGACCTCGTGGAGATCGTCGCGAGGGCTATCCACGAGTCCATGGACGAGGGACTCGAATGGGAGTCCCTCCCTGATCGTGTGCGTAGTGCCTACCGGAACCATGCCCGGGCGTCACTCGCCGCCGCCGCCGCCGCGGACGCACTCGGCGGCGCCCGGCGCGAGCGCACTACCGCCACCTACGACGAACCGTACGAGCTGATTCGCCTCGAAGACGCGATCAGCAACATCGACTACCCGGGCACCGATGCGGCCGAGTGGACGCACAAGGCGAAGGTCGCTGCGCGCGAGCTCATGAAGGCGGTCCGCGCCGACGAGCGCGCACGATACCAGTTGATCCTCGCCTCGCCACCGCCCGGCTGGTCCACGTTCGGCACCCACATCGACCAGCCAGACGTTGAGCTCGAGTTCTGGGGCGCCGAGACGAGCCTCGATGGCCTCCCCATCTGGGAACGGCCGCGGACGGCGCTGCACGCACTCACGAAGGACGACCTCGCACGAGCCATCTACGCCGAGAACCCGGTCGAACAGCCGTGGGACGGTGAAGCGTACTGGTACGAGGAAGTCCTCGACTCGGACAAGGTCGCCCTTGCGAACAAGCAAGCCGAGGCCGTGCTCACCGTCCGTTCCGAGACCACCGACGCCGCGAAGATCGAGGCCGCCGCTCGCGCGATCGACCCGGACCCGTGGACGATGAGCGCAGCCGAGTTCGAGGCCGGGTACGGCGGGGCGCCCGACTGGTCCGAGCAGAGCCAGGCTGGACGCATCGAAGGATCCAAGACCCTCGCCGAGCAGGCGCTCGAAGCGGCAGGGGCGATCCGCCGTGGCTGAGTCCCGCCGCTACTGCGTGGGCTTCAAGCGCGTCTCTATCGTCACGGAAACGGTCGTTTGCAAGTACTCATGAGGACAAGCCGGGATCTGCGGTCGCACCGCAGGGCCAACACCGCAGCCCCGATGCCGTGATCGCAGCATTGTTGAGAACAGGTGGACAAGAATTAGACCGGTCGGTCTAAACTGGTCATATGGACACCATCGACATGTACGGACCGCCTGACGCGCGCGTGCGTCCGCCCGCGCTGAAGCTCGATCGCCGGGCGATCCCGTGGTGGATGCTGCGCAACCTGCTGCTCTGTGGCATCCCACTCACCGGATTTATCGTCGCGGCCGCCCTGTGGGAGCCGCTGCGCGTCTGGCTCCTCGCGCCGACCATCGTCTTGGCGGTGCTGCTCCTCGTCAAGGTCGCGCTCGAGCCCTTCTGGCGCTTCCGCGTGCACCGGTGGGAAGTCACTGAGCGCGCGACATACGCTTCGAGCGGATGGCTCGTCGCCGAGTGGCGCGTGGCGCCGACCTCGCGCATCCAGACCGTCGACGCGCTCCGCGGACCGCTGGAGCAGCTGTTCGGCCTGTCGACCTTGCGCGTGACGACGGCGTCGTCGCACGGCGCCATCTCGATCCGTGGACTCGACCGTGCTGCTGCCGAGGAGGCCGCCGCGCGCCTCGCGATCGTCGCAGAGCTTGAGGAAGGGGACGCAACGTGACCGCCGACGCCGTCGACGGTGCGCGCCCCACCGGCACCGCGGACAGCGCGCCCGATGCCTCGGACGAAGTGCAATGGCGGCGGCTGAGCGTGCGCGTGGTGTGTGTCGACATCGTCGTGAGCCTGCTCTCGCTCACCCCGACTGCTGTCGCGGTGTGGGGCTTCGGCATGCCCGTGACCTTCGACGCGCTCTGGCCGCTCATCTTCGTCGCGGTGTTCGGCGTGACCGGCGCCGTCTCCGACATTCTCCGGTGGGCGTTCACCACGTACCGGGTCACGCCGTTCGACATCGAGCGCCGCACGGGACTCTTCGTCCGCCGCCACCGCACGCTGCACCGCGACCGTGTCCGCAGCGTCGACACTGCGGCGAAGCTCCGCCACCGGCTCGCCGGACTGCGCATCGTCACGGTCGGCGCCGGGCAGCAGACCGGCGCGGGCGAATCGGCCCTCGTGCTCGACGCCCTGTCGAGGGCGAATGCCGCGGCACTCCGCTCGCAGCTGCTCGACGCGACGGCACCGAGCCGCGCGGCGAGATCCGCTTCGGGTGCACCGATCGTCGTCGAGACCGGCGGCACCACGGCACCCCACGATCTGCAGGACGTCGCGGTCGAGAACGTCGAGGTGTTCGCGACCTTCCGGCCGTGGTTGGTCGTCTACAACATGTTCAGCATCTGGGCCTTCCTCATGGCAGCAGGCCTCCTCTGGGGAGCATTCTGGTTCCTCTCGACGTTCGGCATCGACCTGTTCGGTTTCATCGCGCGGCTCGCCGACTGGGACGCGATCGGCTGGGTCGGCGTGACCCTCCTCGCGATCGCGGCCGCCGGTCTCCTCGGCGCGATCGGCCTCGGCATCACGTTCCTCCTTGGCTACTGGCGCTTCGAACTCGCGCGCACGCGCTCGGGCGAGCGCACTTACCTGCGCACCCGCCGCGGGCTGCTCAGCACCCGGGAGGTGAACCGTGACGAGTCGCGCATGCGCGGACTGACAATCTCGGAACCGGTGCTGTGGCGATGGATGGGCATGGCTGACACGAGCATCATCACGACCGGCCTCAACCTGTGGGACGCCGAAGAGCCCGCGGCGATCCTGCCCCGCGGCCCCATCTCGGTCGCGCGCCGCGTCGCCCGCGACGTGTTCGGGTCGGCGAACCCTCTTGAGGCGCCCCTGAAGCGGCATCCGCGTACGGCCCTTCGCCGCCGGCTCTTGTGGGCGACCGCACTCTCGGCGATTGCACCCCTCCTGCTCGCCGTACCCGCGGTGTCGGGTGTGATCCCGGCGTGGATCCCGTGGGCGACGCTCGGGCTCTGGCCGATCGCACTGGGAGCGGCGGTCATCGCCTACCGGACACTCGGCCACACGATCGACGGCGACTACCTCGTCGTGCGGGGCGGGCTGTTCAGTCGCAGCACGTCCGCGCTGCGTCGTGACGCGGTCAGCACCATCGCCGTCCGGCAGTCCGTGCTGCAACGTCGCATCGGACTGTGCACAGTCTCGGCGATGACCGCGGCGGGCTGGTACGCCTACGAGGCGCCCGACGTGCCGATCGCCGACGGCATCGGCTTCGCTGACGACGCCGCGCCGGGATTCCTCGACGGGTTCCGCGCGCGCGCGACGCCGCCCGGACGAGGATGATGGGACGGTGCCGTCACCAGACCCCGCCTCGCGCACCTTCACCGAGAACGCGCGCCGCGCGCAGATCATCACTGCCGCGATCACGACAGTCAACGAGATCGGCTTCCACCGCGCCTCGCTGTCCGAGATAGCCGCGCGCGCCGGCGTGGCCAAAAGTGCCATCGTCTACTACTTCGGCGCGCGGGAACGGCTGCTGCTGAGCGTCGTCGACCAGGTGTTCACGCACCTCGATCAGGAGGTCGCCCAGGTCACCCTCGCCGAGACGGAACCCGTCGCACAGCTCACGGCCTACCTGCGCGCGTACCTCGACCACGTCGGATCGCATCGCGCCGAGGTGACCGCCGGAATCGAGATCGTGGTCGCACACCGCACAGAAGACGGCACCCCTCTCTATCTGACCGGCACCGAGGAAGACTCAAGACTCGTCCGCGACATCCTCACCAGCGGCATGGACGCCGGTGTTTTCCGACAGATGCCCCTGCCCGTTGTGGTCGCCATCGTCGAGGCAGTCCTCGACGTGGGTGTCACCGAAGTGCAGCGTGACCGCGCCGTCGACCTGACCCCATTCATCGACGAGACCGTCGCGTTCATCCTCCAAGGCCTCCTCGTCGAGCGCCGCGACGTTTAAGCAAACGGCAACCGCTCCGAAAGACGTGACATCTACCGTCGCGATTCACAGATTCCGCGCTGTGACCACCCTCACGCCCACCCCGCCCGACGCTGTCCCTTTCGGGCGCCGCACGCGACGTGCGCACGAGCGACGCTCGAAGCGGCAGAAGGTTGCGTCCGTCGCGGTCGCAGCCGCCTCTGTCGCGCTCATCCTTGGCGCAACATTCGGCGGCGCTGGTGTTCGCGCGGCCGCGGGTGACGATGGCCAGTCGAGCGTGCCGATCGTCACGAGCTCGGATGCTGCCGACGGCCGCGGGGGAGTGACGTACACCGTCTCCGGTGACCTGCCTGCTGCTGCATCCAGCCGCGAAGTGCCACTCACCGGAGCGGCAGCTGCCGCGGCGGCCGCGGGTGTGCAGTGGCCGGCGGACATGTCGAAGGTCACCGTCACCGACGGGTTCGGCCCGCACGTCTCCCCGTGCTCCGGCTGCTCCTCCAACCACCGAGGCCTCGACCTTGCCGGCCCCGAAGGCACGCGTCTCGGCAGCATCGCCGCGGGCGCTGTCGTCGACGTCGTCCGCACCGACACGGGCGGGCTCGGCGCGCACGTCGTGGTCGAGCACCGGATCGACGGGAAGCAGGTCCGCTCCGTCTACGGACACATGGTCGCAGGCTCCCCAGCCGTCAGTATCGGCGACCAGGTGAAGCCCGGCCAGCTCGTCGGTCTCCTCGGCAACACGGGCGCGTCCACCGGCGCGCACCTGCACCTCGAGATCATCGTCGACGGCGTCCACGTCGACCCGCAGAAGTTCCTCCAGAAATACGCCGACGGGAAAGCCGTCGACGTGTTCGGGGAAGCACCCGCCTGGAACCCGCCGAGCGACAACAGCGCCGACGAGGGGGAGGGGTGGACGCCAGAGCAGTCCGACAGTTATGTCCCACCCGCCGTGCCCGTCATCGAGACGCCAGCACCCACAGTCCCTGCGGCCCCGGATGCGGGTCCGAGTCCACAGCAGCCTGCACCCGAGAACCCAAGACCGGTCGATCCGGCGCCATCCACCCCGGATCCGAGCCAGTCAGCACCGTCCGGGGACGCGCCAGCTCCAAGCGACGCGACCACGCCGCGTCCATCGGCGCCCAAAGAACCGACCGCGCCCGAACCGCAAGAGGCATCATGACCCACGCGACCACCACAACTCCCGAAACCCAAACTGCACAGCTCATCCCCGTCCAGATCCGCGAGCTCTACCGCGAGTTCAAGCGCAAACCCAACGTCTACGGCTCTCGATTCGAGCTGCCCGAAGCCATCGAAGCCGAGACCCCGGACGGACGAAAGGTGCGCATCCTCGGCATCCAAGTCAAGGAAGGGTGCCACGAGCGCCGGTTCTGCCTGGGACACGTGTATGTCAACTGGACACTCCAGAGCGGCGCCTTCTCAGACACCGTCTACGCCACAGGGCCGGAACCCGCCACGTCTGAGGTGCGACGGACCCTCGAGGGCGCCTTCGATGCAGCGATTGCCTACCTCGAGACCGTGGAGTCAGCCGAACAGGGGACCCTCGGACCCACGCCCTGACCACCGCCATCCTCGCCGAGACCTCGGCGCCGGCGCGCTGACGATCGGCAGCTGCCAGTCACCCATCATCGGCACGGACCGATGGCTGACGACGGCAACGATCGTCAGCGCGCTCGGTCGGTTCGACCTCGACCCGTGCGGCGCTCCAGGACACGAGCGTGCCGCGGAGACGTGGACACCGGAGGCTGGCATCGACGGGCTCGCTCGGGACTGGACGGGACGCCTGTTCCTGAACCCGCCCCATGGGCCCGAGACGGCGGCGTGGCTGGCGAAGCTCGCCGAGCACGTCACCGGCACGGCCCTGGTCTTCGCCCGCACGGAGACGTCAATGTGGTTCCAGCACGTCTGGCCGGAAGCATTCGCGGTCCTGTTCCTGCGCGGACGCCTGCACTTCCTGCACCCTGACGGGACCCGCGCGGCCCACAACGCCGGGGCACCACCGCACTCATCGCGTACGGCTTGCACGACGCGGAAGCACTCTCGGCATCAGCGCTCGGAGGCCAGTACCTGCGGCTTCGCTGACGGTGCCCCGCATAGAGGAGCCGAGGGTCAACTTCACCTGGGCCGCGGAAATCCAAGTACACCCCCCGGGGGTTGTATGGCGGCGAGCCGGCAGAGATGACCGGCGCCAGAACCACCAGCGCTCTTTGCCGGGCGGCGGAATGACTGCAGTCGCTCGGCCCCACTCTTCCCGAGCGCGACGAACGGACGACCGATGCCCGAGCGGCACACCGACGGTCACCACCGAATCCTCGTCGGAGGAGCGACCGCCAGCGACCGCGAGGCCCTCGACGTCGCTCCGATGCCGTGGACTCACCAGTACGCCGAGACTCGCGTGCCGGTGGAGCTGAGCCCGCGAAGCGCCACTCCCGATTCTCGCCCCATCCTCGTCGTCCTCGAATCTCCGTACGCGGGAGATGTCGAAGCGAACCTCATCTACGCCCGCGCGTGCGTCGCCGACAGCCTCGCCCGCGGGGAAGCCCCCATCGCCTCCCACCTGCTCTACACGCAGCCGGGCGTCCTCGATGACTCGGACCCGGCCGAGCGCGCGTTGGGCATCGCCGCCGGTCAGGCGTGGATTGGCGTCGCATCCAAACTCGTCGTCTACACGGACCTCGGCATCAGCAGTGGCATGGAGGCCGGCATTGCGGCGGCTCGCAGCTGGGCGCACGAGGTGCTGATCGAGTACCGAACGCTGCGCTGATCCCGAATGCACAGCGCCCGCCAGGCCCTCTCACACGAAGAGCCCGACGGGCGTTTCGTCGGTTCCGGGCCAGTTCGCGCATAGGGCATGTGCACGCGCTCCACGGCGAGTTCACGGTTCCGGCCGAGTTTGCGCATAGGGCACGTGCACGGCTTCCACGCCGCGACGCCACGGTCCGATCCCGGGTTCGCGCATAGGGAGCACGACGCAGCCCCAAGGCGAGTTCACGGTTTCGGCCGAGTTCGCGCATAGGGGGCAGGACACCCCGCTCAGGCCGGGGATCTACGTCGCATTGGCACTCGCTTCGGCGCTGCGCCGCCTTCCACTGTTCCGTCCCGAAAGGACCCCATGACCATCATGACAGCACCACGAGCGCGGCACAGCGGCGTTCGGCGGGCAGCGATCGGAGCTGGAGCGTTCGCGCTCCTCGCTACCGGGATCCTGACCGCAGGCGGAGCGCCGGCAACGGCAGCTCCTGTCGCACCCCCCGGGTCGGCGACGACCACCGTCGAGAACTCCAAGCTCATCGGAAGCTCGCAGAACGAGGGCGTCACCGAAGTTTTCGTCTACGTCGGTGCGGGTGAATCGCTCTACACTAGTTTCGAGTCGGTCTACACGGCCGGGTGGCTTGATACGGACGTCCAGACCGGGAAGGTCATCATCAAGGACCCCACCGGGGCCGTGGCCTACGACTCGGGCATGCAGACCGCACCTTCGGGCGTGTTCGGCGGCACCTTCACATCGGCGACTGCCGGCGTCTGGGTGGTCGAGACGCATGACCCCGAGACCAAGAAGGCCGCGAACTTCGACTGGCAGATCGCCGCTCTCGACTCGTCCGGAAGCTCCATCTCGGGACGTATGTTCTTCGAGTCGCTCGGTCTGCACTCCAACCTCGACAAGTTCTCCGACATGGAGCTCACCGCGATCAACGCGCAGGGTGCCCAGTACCAGGTGAACCTGCGCGGCTACAACGGCGTCGACTCGGCGATCAACATGAACAACATCGGCAACGCAAAGGCGGGCACGGCTGAATCCGTGTTCAAGTCCACGCCGGACATGTCGAACACCGAGCTGGGCGACCAGAACGCGGACTACTGGACACCCCGCTCGTCGGCGGACGTCGACGGCCTCCAGGCCTTCCGCATGTTCTTCGAGGCTCCCGACACCAGCATCCCGCTCGGTGACGTGCCGTGGGGTGACGGTCGCACGGGCGACAAGTGGGTCAACGCGGAGCTCAAGACGCCCGAAGTCGACGTCACCGAGTTCGCACGCACCGGCACATCCTCCAACGCGGGAACCGTCACGGGAACCCTTGCGAATGCCTACGGGCTCGTGAAAGTGCAGATCGACGCCAACGGCAACGGCTCCTACGGGGATCCCGAAGACGTCACCAAGAACGTCCAGGTCAACAAGCCGGGTTCGTTCTCGCTCAAGTGGGACGGAAAGGACGCGACAGGCAAGGACACCGGACTCGAGGTTCCGGTGTCGTTCAAGGCGTCGATGTCGCAGACGAACCCAATCCACTTCGTGCGCGCTGACGTCGAGTACAGCGAAGGCGGCATCGAGATGATCGCCCTCAACGGGCCGAACGCCGGTGACGACACTGTCTACTGGGACGACACCATGTTCGCCAACACCAGTGGCGAACGCTCCTCCACCACCCCAGTCATCGACGGAACGGCTGGCGCGTCCTCCGGAGGTGGCGTCCACACCTGGGTCGCGGGGCAGGTGTTCCCGAACCAGAACAACTCCCGGACCGGCTCCTGGGGCGACCAGCGCAACATCGACGACTGGACCTTCCAGAAGTTCGACTCCGCCGACGAGCTCAAGATCGATCCGGTCGCCGCGAGTATCGAGGTCACCAAGTACGTCAACAGTGAGGACGCGAACGCCCCCGACACCGCAGCCGAGGTGACCGACGGTAAGCCGCTCGAGTTCACCGCCACCATCAAGAACGGTGGCGGGTCGTCGCTGAACCTCGCTCTGCAGGACGATGTTCTGCCAGATGGTGCATTCACGTGCGACACGATGCTGCTCGCGCCGTTCGCATCGACAGAGTGCAAGGCCACGGGCGATGTTCTCAAGCCGGGCGAGTGGCACCAGAACACGCTGACCGTGATCGGTACGCCAACGAACGGTGGCCCGCCCGTCAAGGACGAGGATCCCGCGAACGCCTACAACCCGGGCATCAACATCACGAAGTTCATCAACGAGAAGGACGCGAACACAGTGGCTGATGCTGTCGAGCTCAAGCCTGACGAGGATGGCAACGTGAAGGGCGTCGTCACGAACCCGCTCAAGGTGCCGGTGACGATCAAGGTCACGGATGACGTGATTGCGGCAGACAAGATCACCTGCTCGACGTACGAGCTCGCGCCTGGTGCGTCGACGAACTGCACCGCGATCCTCCCTGCCCTGGGTGAGGGCAAGCAGCATGTCAACACCATGACCGTTGAGGCGATCACGAAGAAGGGCACGAAGGTCACCGACTCGGACCCGGCCCACGCGTTCACGGCTCCGTCCCCGACCCCGACGGTACCGGCACCGGGTGCTCCGGCGCCGTCCTCGGACGGTTCCTCCCTCGCGACGACTGGCGCTGAGGCGCCCGGCATCGGTACAGCCATCGGAGCGGGTGTCATCGCACTCCTCGGAGGCGCCTGGTTCGTCATCCGCAACCGCCGACGAGCCAAGGCTGAGTAGCCCTCCGTCAACCTGACACAAGCCAGCCCCCTCGGGTGCGTGATCCGAGGGGGCTGGCTTGTGTCCCAGCACGAGCCGCTGATGCGTCGGCTGGCGCTGGACCCCGCATAGGATTCGACCGCCATGAACACACCACGACAGCGCCTCACCGAGCCGATCCACAGTTCCGGGACGACGGCGACCGTTGCGGTACGCCGCGTCGCGGCCCTGACTGTGATCTACCTTGCCACTCGGGTCCCCGCGTTCCTCGGTTTCGCTGCCGCCCAACGCGCTGCGGGGGAGCCTCTCTCAGTGCTGTCCGCCCAGGAGCGGTGGGACGGCTGGTGGTACTTGTACTTGGCTGAGCACGGCTACCCGGACGGACTCACGATCGAGGGGCGTGACGGGTACGGGCCCTGGGGATTCTTCCCCGCCTGGCCATGCTCATCCGCCTCGTGGCACGCCTCGGCGTCGAGGATTACCGCCTCGCCGGTCTCATCCTGTCCACGGTGTGGGGCATCGCGCTCACGATTGCCTTCTACCGACTCGCGAGCAACTGGGTGGACCACCGCGCTGCGCTCTGGACCGTCGCGCTGTTCCTTGCCTCACCGGGTACCGTCGTCATGGCCCTGCCATACACCGAGGCGCTCTTCCTGGTCATGGCCGTCGTCGCTATCGACGCCATGGTGCGTGGGCAGTGGTGGATCGCGGCAGTGGCGACACTCGGGGCGTGCTCGGTCCGGTCGACGGGGTTCGCAGTCGTCGTCGCGGGGCTCGTCGCCTAGGCCTTGGAGATCCGAGGCTGGCACCGGAAACAGGTGGGGAGCGGGCGGCGCGACCTCCCATGCGGGGTCTGCTCATACCTGTCGCTGGAGCAGCGGGCATCGCGATCCCGTTCGGCTACGCGTGGTATCGGACCGGGGATCCGCTCATCTGGTTCTCCGCCCAACGCCAATGGAATCAGCGGCTCGACTTCGGCACCGAGCTCATCGCTCGGTTCGGGAAGGCCGTGCTCGGCACCGAGCCCGACCGAGTGCACTACCTGGTGATACTGGCTTCCTTGCTCGTGTGGCTCGGCCTGCTGGTCTGGGCGGCCCGCTCATATCGAGTCAGCCCGCTGCCGGCCCTCGCATACACCGGGGTCACGATCGCACTAGCACTGCTCTACAGCAGCGTCGGGCCGCGACCCCGCATGCTCCAGGCAGCGTTCCCCGTCTTCGTCGCCCTCGGCGCCAGCGCGATCGCCACACGGCCCGTGATCCTGAAGTGGGGCGCGCTGGCCGCGCTGCTGTGTATGTCCGGCATCTACGCCTTTTTCATCATGCATGTTCCCGCCCACGTGACTGCCTGAGTAGGTGAGCGCAAAAACGAATCGTTAGGAACTTTACGCGAAAAATCGGCAGCAAATTGTCCCGGTTCAGTCGACACAGCGGTGTCGCCGCGTGAGTCGCTCGATCCCCGCATATGTTGATCGACGTTTCAACACGTGAACCAACCGAAACGAGCCGCATGTCCACGCTCCGTGACCTCCTCACCAGACCCTTCCGCAGACCACGACGATCAACCTTCGGAGCCAGCACCAGTCTGGAATCGCGATCAGCCGCGGCCAAGCAGACGACACTGCTGATACTTAACCAGCGACGGACTTACGAGTACTACGGCGGTCAAGCACCGAGCAGCGACAGCATCCCGGTCGTCATGTGTCTCTGGAACCGCCGCGAGAACCTCGAGACAAGCCTGCGCCTCCTCAACGCGCAAGCAGTATCTAGACCCGTCCGGCTCGTCCTCTGGTGCAATCAGCCTGCCGACGCCGACTTCTACCGGAAAGCCCTCTCCGGCTTCACATTTGACGGTTCACTCGCCACCGCTGAGCTGCATGTCAGCGCGGACAACATCCGCGGCATCGCCCGTTTCGTCGCGATTCGAGACATCCGTAAGGACGGCTACCGCGGTCCGGTCATTACCATCGACGACGACCAGGAGCCGGGACCGAACTTCATCACCAGCTTGCTCGAGACCTACACGCCCAAGAGCCTCGTTGGCTGTTGGGCATGGAACTCCGAAGTCCACGACTACGGTTCCCGGCGACAGCCGGCGATCGGCGGCAGCGCCACGTATACCGGCACGGGGGCTGCAGCTTTCGACTCGGACCTCGTTGACGATCCCGCATTCTTCAAAGACATCCCCGAGACGGGCATTTTCATCGAGGACATGTGGATGACCAGGCTCGCGCTCCACCGAGGGTGGCGAACGGAACGCGGTGACGTCGACGTCGCTGTCCGGGACGACGACCGCAACCAGTACAGCGAGCTCATCGGGCTCAAGATGCGGTTCTGGAGCGAGCTGCAGGCAGTGTTCCCCATCGAAGAGCCGGGCTGGGCTGCTAAGTAGCCACCCAAGGGGTCCCCGCATAGATCGGTGTGCCGCACACAGTCGCGGCGAGACCGACTAGGAGAACCCGTGCATACTCAAGCTCGACCGCGCGTCACGCACCTCAGCGTCACCGCAACACTCGCCGCGGCGCTGCTGCTGTCCGCGGGAGGAAACCCGGCGATGGCCTTCACCGGCAGCGCAGCGACACCCGCTCCCACGGCAACCGCTGAGACCACGCCGGCCCCGGCGTCAGTGGAGGCAACTTTGGAGCCGACACAGGTCGAGGCGACCCCGGAGTCGACCGCAACCGAGCTCGGTTCCTCGGCCCCGACGGCCGAGCCGGAAGCCACTGTCGGCCCGCTCATCGACGTCGTCGACGCCGACCATGCGAGGTCGGCCACTGCCGGGGCTGCGAAGACGCTGCAGTGCTACGGCGACTCCATGATCAGCTATCTCTGCGGTGACGAGTTCAACGCCATGCGTAAGACGATCCCTGATTGGACGGTCCTGAACAACGCCGAGGGTGGCATGACCTCGCCGGCTATCGCGACCGCCGCGGGCGTGCACACGCTGTCGCTGTCGCTGTCGAGGAGCATTACGATCCCGAGTTCCGGCACGGTCCTGCTCGGTCAACCCAACGGCATCCCCGTCCCGCTCGACCAGTTCGGCAGGCTCGTCTACGACGCCAGCATCGGCGGCGTCGCCGGCAAGCTCACCCATCGCCCCGACCTGAGCGACCCGAACGTGCAGTGGAGCTTCAAACGAGCCTCCTCCGGCAACGCCGTGAAGGTCGGCGCTGGAACGCAGATCCTCTCCCTCGACAAGCCCATCGCGGGCGCACCGTCCGTCTTCTGGGTCGGCACCAACAACCTCGCTCGCCCAGAGCAAGTGAAGAACGACATCAAGAACATGGTCGCGCTCCACACAAAGACCTCCAACGCCCCGTACTACGTCGTCACCATCCCGCCCGCCTGGGAAGGTTTCAACACCACGACGACGAACAACCGCCTCGCCATCAACGCCTGGATCGAGCAGACCTACGGGCAGCGCACCATCCCGCTCAGCGACTACCTGTCCAACGGTGCCCTCTACGATGGCGGATTCACCCCGACCTCCGCCGACCGCAGCGACATCGCCGCCGGGTTCAACCCGCGCGCCCTGTGGCGCTCCGCGACCGACAAGACTCACCTCAGTGAAGAGGGACACCTTCTCGCCTCCCGCTATATCGTCTCGTTCGTCACCGGCGGCAACACCCTCGCCAAGGCAGAAGCACGCTTTGGAGTGCAGTCGACCGCGAACGTCGCCGTGAGCGGCAGCCGCGTCACCGTGTCCGGGACCGCCTTCGATTTCTCCGACCTGCTCACCTCCATCCCCGTGGGCATCACCGTCGACGGCAAGTGGAACGCCACGATGGCGTCAGGCGCGTCCACGCACCTCTACCAGTACGGGATACCCGGAAGCCACGCGTACTCGATGACGTTCACGCTGAACCCCGGCCAGCACCTCATCTGCACCGTCGGCGTGAACTTCAGAGCCGGCAACGATAGTTTCCCGCCCTGTCAATGGGTGAGCGTTCCGAAGAGCGCAGCCCCGATCGGGCAGGTCATGGACGCCCCCGCGTCGAACGGCATGCACCAGTTCGCCGGCTGGAGCTACGCTCCCTCCAGCCCGAGCCGCTCCATCCCCGTCGCCATCCTCGTTGACGGCAAGTGGCACCACGCAGTCAATACCGACCGACCAACCCCGTACCTGACGCGTGTCCCCGGAAAGCACGCCTTCTGGACAGCTGCGTCGTTCTCCAAGGGCAACCACTCCATGTGCGCCGTCGCGATCGAATCCGACACCAACATGACCAACCTCGGCTGCATGAACTTCACGATCAAGTAACTCCAGCTCGTCTGGCCCGGCCCCGCCTGCCACACCTTGAGGCGGGCGGAGCCGGGTCGCCGGAACTCGCGTGGACGCGTCATGGACACCACACGGCACAGCTCGCCAGACGGGCCATCTGTCGCCCATTCCCGTGGCATCCTGCTGCTGCGCCGAACGTTCGCCGGCGTCTTCATCCCGCTTGGCGCGATCGGGCTAGCCTTTGCCGCTGGTGCTGCGCTCGGTCCTTCCCCGCACAAACGGGGCATGAACAGCACCCAGCCTGAGTTCCCGTTCAGCGAAGGGGACGTCCTTGACTAAGAGCTGACGACCAGCTGGTTCCACGCCGGCACCGCCATCGCCCGCCAGGACCTCCACGACCGCCGCCTCCAGGCCGTGGACACGTTCTGGAACCCGTTGCGGCGTGGAAACCGCGAGGGGCTTCTGCATCGCCTTCTGCCTCCACCCCGTGCCCGGAATTACGACCAAAAAACTAGCGCTGACGAGAAGCCGAGAGCTTCCCCGCATAGAAAGAGCATGAACATCACTCCGAAGCTCGAAGCCGACTACCCCGCGACGATGACTTACTTCGAGAGCAGCGTGGCTGCGTGGAAGTTCGCGCTGCTCGAACTGCGATTGAACGGGCCAGAGCTGGCTCGACGTCTCTGGTTCGCCCCGGTTGGCGTCGCCTTGATCGTGTTGGCGCCCTTTTGCGTGGAGCTGCTGAAGGCCTCTGGGGACAAGAGACTTGTTCTTGCGGGCTTCTTTCTGGCGACCTGGCTTCCGATCGCGATGTGGGTCTCCCCAGTCGTGTTCTCTGTCGCGGTCAACAGCCGAGTACAGGCCTGGCTTTCGGGCTCCGGCCACGGGCTGCGCGTCGTCCTTCTCGGCTGGGTGACGAGTCTCGCCATGCGCCTCACCCGCGAAGGGCGCGACGTCCGCTCGGCGGCGATAGGCGAACTCATCAGGGCTCGGAGCATGCGAATCGCGCCGGATGTGCTGGATGACGCCGTGTGGGAGCTTCGC
Source organism: Pseudoclavibacter sp. VKM Ac-2867 (assembly GCF_015351275.1). Taxonomy (NCBI): domain Bacteria; kingdom Bacillati; phylum Actinomycetota; class Actinomycetes; order Micrococcales; family Microbacteriaceae; genus Pseudoclavibacter; species Pseudoclavibacter sp. VKM Ac-2867. Next base: position 54,639 of record NZ_JADKSL010000011.1, on the reverse strand, counting down.
GTCCACCTACCGCTGCATGCCTCGCTTGCGGCGCTCTCACACCGGGCCACAGAACAGGCTGAAGCCTGGCGTGTAACGGAGTCCTGCGTGAGGCTCGGAGGTGCACCCATGTTCATAGGGGACTTCAAGACCTTCGACTCTGCAGCCCACGAGCAGCTGATCGCGCAGATCCAAGAAGTGGTTTCTTCAACGACTTTGGATGAAGCCGTAGCAATCGTCTCGTCGCCCACCGGCTGGGACCTCGAGGCGGGCGCGGCTGCGCACGGCGTGGCATGACTCCAGCCCGTGGCTGCCTTCGTTCGCGGTCGAGATCCATCCCGCCGCTCAGACCATCGCCCCCGCTCAGCATTGACTGTGTAACCACCGCGTTCGGGACCTTGCTGAACCGGGGAACCCGAAGGCATCGTCGGCTCGGCGGTGCCGAGCCGACGTCGCTGCTCCATGAGATGCAGCAGTACTGGTAGTACGACTCGAAGAGCGGAAACGCAGGAGTCTCAAGGAACGATCGACCACTCAGCTCTATGAGAATGAAACTGCAGTCAGGCCCCGCATAGAAGCATCACCACATGACGTCGCACGAACGGACACCCGATGACTTCCACCACGACCGCCACCACCTCGATCAGCCCCGCAGACCAGTACAGGGCCGACATCGAGACTGCCACCAACGCGGCCGCCGCGTACGCAGCAGGGGAGGAGGAGCTGATCACCGACGACGCGTACGACGCGCTCCTCGAGCGCATCGCCGCGTTCGAGACCGCCCACCCCGACCAGATATCGGAGCACGGCCTGTTTACGGCCGTCAGCGATGGTGCGTCCTCGGGCGGCGACATCAAGCACAGCTCGCCCATGCTGTCGCTCGAGAAGGCCACCGGTTTCGCCGAGCTCGGGGCGTTCCTGGAGCAGGTTGTGGCCGCTGGTGGAACGGGTGACCTCGTAACGCTGGAGCCGAAGCTCGACGGGATCGCCGTAGCCGTCCGCTACGAGCACGGGCGCCGCGTCCAGATCATCACCCGCGGCGACGGCGTGATCGGCGAAGACCTCTCCGCCCAGTTCTCGTCCGAGCGGCTCAGCATCGCCGGCATGCCCGCCGACATCAACGCCGACGTGACGTTCGAAGTCCGCGGCGAGATCGTCATGTCGACTGAGCAGTTCCAGCGCTCCAACGCGAACCGCGTCGCCGCCGGAAAGCCCGCGTTCGCGAACCCGCGCAACGCCACCGCCGGCAGTGTCCGCGCGGCCACCCGCGACTACGACGTGGAGCTGACGTTCGTCGCCCACTCTGTCCCCGAGGGCGCGCCGCTCCTGACCTTCACGTCCGCCAGCGACTTCCTCACTGTGGGGACGATGGTCGAGCAGGATCGCGCCCGCTTCCACTTCGGTATCGAGTCTCTCCGCACGGCCATCGACGCGTTCGGCGAGTACCGCAAGAGCGACGACTATCCGTTCCCGACCGACGGGGTCGTCATCAACGCTATCGGCAGCGAGGTCCGCGCGAGGCTCGGTACCGGCTCCCGCGCGCCGAAGTGGGCGAAGGCGTACAAGTACACGGCCGAGCGCGGCGTGACGACGCTCGAGTCGATCGCGATGGCGGTCGGTCGCACGGGCAACATCAGCTTCACCGCGAACCTGACGCCGACCCTCGTCGATGGGTCCGTGGTCTCCCGCGCGACGCTTCACAACTTCGACTTCATCCAGGACAACGACCTGCGCATCGGCGACACCGTCGAGGTCTACAAGGCCGGTGACATTATCCCGCGCGTGGTGAAGAGCTTCCCCGAGCTGCGCCAGGGCGAAGTCGCACCCTACGAGCCCGACCGCGTCTGCCCGATCAGCGGGGAGCCGCTTGACACCAGCGGCAAGATCTGGCGATCCACGTCCCCGGAAGCGTCCGTCGGCAGCCTGATCCAGTACGCCGCATCCCGCGACGTGCTCGACATCGACGGACTCGGCCAGGAAGTCGCAACCGCCCTCGTCGAAGCTCGATACGTCAGCGACCTCGCCGACCTGTTCGCACTCAACCGCGCGGACCTGCGCGAGCTCCCCATCGGCAACGGCCGCCTCGGTGAGCTTCGCGCGGCAGGCATCGCCGAGCAGATCGACCAGGCCAAGTCCCAACCGCTCGCCCGTGTCATCACCGCGCTCGGCATCCGCAAGTCCGGGCGCACCTTCGGCCGCCGCCTCGCCGCCCATTTCCGCAACTTCGACGCGCTCCTCACCGCGGCGCCCGAAGACTTCCTCGCCATCGAAGGGGTCGGCGACGAACGAGCACGCCTATTCCACGAGGGTTTCCAGGCCCGCGCAGCCGTCATCGCGCGCCTCGGCGAGCTCGGTGTCACGACCAAGGTCGAGGAGACGGTGGATGATGCTGAGGCCTGGGCGAATGCCAAGCCCCTCGACGGCATGAAAGTCGTCGTCACGGGAGCTATGACCGGGCCACTCGACGGGCTCAACCGAACCGAGATGAACGAACTCATCGAAGCCGCCGGCGGCGCATCCTCCTCCTCGGTGTCCAAAGCCACGAGCCTGCTCGTGCGCGGCGAGGATGGCTCCAGCAAGTTCACGAAGGCCACCGCCCTCGGCATCCGCATCGTCACGCCCGAAGAGTTCGCCGAGATGGTCGGGCGTAGCTAGGGCGAGGCTGGGCGGACGCGCCCAGTACCCTGTTCCGCGTTACGACTTCGCGGCGACGACCTCCGCTTTGAACCCGGCGGAGTTTTCCAGCCAACCGGCATAGTGCTGTGGACCTCCGGCGTGCGGATAGCGATCGACATACAGCGGGTGCCAGCCGTGCTCCGGAGCGGCGTCCATGATCGCGTCCACACGTTCAGGCGCGTCTGCCTTGAACGCCAGATGATTGACACCCGGCGTTCTCCGGTCATGCGCCGTCCCCTTCAGATTCGGGGAGGTTGTGAGCGTCAGATACGCGCCGCCAGCTGCCCAGGACTCGCCATCGGGCCAATCGCTGACACTGGTGAAGCCAAGCTCGGTGAGGAGCCAACTCCACTCCGGCTGCGCCACCGTGAAATCGGCGACCCAGATCTCAACGTGGTGAAAACCTGCCATGGCCACATCGTCGCAGGATTGTCCTGATCGCGACGACAGAGCAGACCCGGCGCCGCCCCCGCATAGATAAGCCGAGCGTCAATTTCACCCGCCGCGCCTCAGACATGGGCTCGGGCCGGGACGGATGGGCAGCGAGGCATTTCTCTGCTGCCAGAGACCTGCCCAGCGCTCGCCCCGACCCGAAAGCGGGACTGCCAACGCCCAGCAGTCCTGCTTTTGGCATGTCCGCGTCCTCTACCCGCATAGGTCGGTGACACCACCCCGCGACTCGGAAGCGAGCACCACCCGCATGACGATCCTCACTACTGACAGGCCGGCCCAGGATCTGGCCGATCTGCCCACGCTCGACTACACCGACGGCTACCGCGCCGGGCTTCGTGCTGCGCATCGCGAGCTCACCGAAGCCCGCGACCGAGCCCTCGACAACGGGGACGACGCGACCGGGTACACCACGGCCCTCGACGACCTCGCCCTCCTGCTCCTCACACACGGCATTCCGACGACGGCGCCACTCCACGGACAGGCGGATGACGACCTCGCCGACGACGAGCACGACGACGAAGCGTCCGGGCCGACGCCGAACTTCATCGGCTTCGGCCAGTGACGGCAGCGGGCGCAGCGAAGGCCACGACCGCCGTGCTCCTCATCCTCGCCGCCGCGATCGGCGTCCACGGGCTCGCGCGAGGACTCGCGATGGCCACCGTCGCCACGCTGTTCGGCGGCACGCTCGAGCAGGTCTACACGGGAGCCGCGATCACCGTCACCAGCGTCGCCTGGCTCGCCGGGACAGGCGTGGTCGGAGCGACGGCACTGCGCAAGGCCCGGGCGACAGAGAGCGTGCCCGCATAGAGGTGGCATATCTGCCACCCAAGGGACTCGCACCATGACCGCCACCACCGCCACTCATCCCACTGGGGGCAACGTGCTTCATGTCGGCGACGGCATGACGCTCTGCTACCCGTCGGACCGATACCCCTACGTCGTCGTCTGGCGGTCCGCGTCCGGCAAGACCGTCCGAGTCATGCCCCTCCAGATCGTCACCCTCGACACCGGCCACGCGCCCGATCACTTCGAAGGGTCCTTCCCCGTCTGGGACCACACATACAGCGAGCAGGAACGCCGCGACCTGATCGCAGAGGACGGCGCGGAACGCACGGTGCGGTTCACCGCGGCATCCGGGTGGACCAGCTCCGGCGCGGACTTCGCGGCAGGCGGTGCCACGTACTACCGAAACTTCGCCAACTGACCCCGCGACCCCGCAGAGACGCGGCCCGCCCCGTCACCCGAAAGGACCCCTCATGGCCGCCACCGCCACGGCTGCTGACACCGAACTCCAGGGATACGTTCCCGTCGACGACACCAATGCTGCCGAGTTCGACATCACCGTCGACGTCTTCCCCGTCCGCCTCGCGGACGGCATCGACACCGAACTCCCCGTCGTGCACCGCACCAGGCACGGGCAGTTCGTCGTCGTCGACAACTGCCTCGCGAAAGCACGGACCCCGCGGATGCGGCCAATCGCGCACCCGTTCTTCGTCGTCCACGTGGCCTCCGGGCTCCGCTCACCCGTCCCGTCGAGCGTCGGCAAGCACACGCTCGCGACCGCGCGCCAGCTCGCCGACTTCCTCGAGCTCGCCCGATTCTTCGACGCCGAGACTGGCAGGCCAACCGTGCCGTCCAAGGCCATCATCATCGCGATCCGGAGCTGGCGACCATGAGCGCCACCAAGCGCCTGACCTGGCCCCAGTACAACGCGCTCAGAGCGCTCCGGGACGCCTGCGACCAACCCCTCGGTGACACGCAGACACCCGCCGGCAAGGCGACGCCGGCGCAGCTCGCGCGCATCCTCTGGCCAGACTCTGCAGGCTGGAAGCGCACGTCCCGGCGAAGCTCGACACCGGCCGGGGGAGCCCTCGGCGCAACGATGCCCATGAAGGCGGCGACCGTGCTCTGGCGACTCCGCACGCTCCACCTCGCCGACCTGCTCCCTGCCAGCCGCAACCGGTGGGAGATCACCGCCAAGGGCCGAGCGTCGCTGACCGACGAACGGCGCCTCCCCGCGTTCGTCATCGGCCGCGACGGCACGTTCGAGTACCTCGGGCTGGCGCACAAGCTCAGTCGGCTGGACGACGGCGCGTACGTTGTCGCGACCACCGACGACGCTGAGTCCACCAGCACCTTCACCCTGTCGAACATGCAGCGCGCGTACCCGACAATCGCGCAGGCTCGCGCCGATTTCTCCCAAGCCCTCGCCTCCGGCACCCCGACGCTCGACGCCTGGATGCGCGAGCGGGCACACTGACCCCACCATCACGAACGGACCAAAGCAATGACTGCTTCCCGCACCGCCCGCGCCCACTCGAACGCCATGACGGCCTCGTTCGTCGGCACCGGCGCCAACCGCACCCTCATCATCGGCGCGAACACCCGCCACGCCTGGACCCGCACCGCGCGCCGCGTCGGCCCCGGACTCTTCCGCTGGCGCACCGAGGACCCCACCGCAACGGCGGTCGCGAGCATGGTCCGCACCGGCGGGCACCTCCTCGAGGAGTGGGCAGTCCCCGGCGCGACCCGACGGCTCCTGCGAGACCTCGCCGGCGGCCGCATCCAGCCGATGACCCCAAGCCAGGTGTTGCCGGGCCTGACGGTGCTCGTCGAGTCCCTCAACGACGACGGCAGCACCGACCTCGCCCGGATCACCCTCACGCCGGCCTCGACGAGCGCGCGCTGACATGGCTCGCGAGTTCGAGATCGGAACGATCTTCTGGCCGTACGACCCGAAGCTTGAGCGTCCCGGGAAGCTCGAGCGGACGTTCCGCCGATACCGCGACTACCGCGGTGCTCCCCGCTTCGAGGACCTCTTCGCGACCGGGATGACCTCGTTCCGGTGGGCAGAGCTCGCCCCTCACGGCTGGTACCGGACCCTCACCGACGAAGCGGCGGCACCAACCCCGTGGCATCCGAGTGAGACCGAAGCCACGATCTTCCCTGTCTTCGACAGCACCTACGACGAGGGTGACGAGACGATCGAGCGCAGGATCGTTGTCCCCGCCAGCCACCTGAATCCCAGTGGACGCGTGCGCCATCTGCTGCGCACCCACCGGGCGCGCACGGGAGAGTTCCTCGCCGGCGAGACCACCATCAGCCGCCGCATCCTCGACGAGACAGCAGTCGCCCTCACCACGGTCTGCCATGAGGTCGAAACAGTCGTCCGGTTCGGCCCCGACCAGTATTCGTACTCAAGGTACGCCTCCCAGGCGGAAGCGGTTGCCGCGGCAGAGCAGGCGCAACTCGCCGACCCGTGGGCCGACCCCACGAGAGTCGTCGCGTACCTCGCACCGGCATCCTCCGACGACAGCCTCACCGTCGCCAAGGTCAACGCGACAATCGACCCCACCGCGGAGGTCGAGATCACCTTCACCGCGCACCTCCTGACACCACCTGCGGACGAAGCGATCGTCGGGTGGGCGTGCGCGTTCAACCGCGAGAAAACGCAGCCCCGCCGGAGAGGACGCCGCCGTGGCTAGACGACCGAGCCGCGCGCGAATGTGCACGTGGCTTTCCCGTAGCTGGCACGCATCCGGATCGCGCCGAGCAACCGCATGGACATCGCTGGGTCCGTCGAGAACGCGGACCTCGCCGAAACACGGGTGAGGAAGCTGTCCCTGATTGCGCTCGAGCTCGGCTACTACGAGGATGCGAGCCTCGACGACGCGTGGGAGCTGATCCAGGACTACGAGGTCGAACGAGACCGCAGCGACGCAGAACGCGCGAAGGCGGTCGAGGCCCACGCGGAACGGGACGCAGCTCTGTCCGCGCGCGGGTGGTGACGGAGCCCGTCGGATACGGCCCCGCATAGGTGGGCATGGCCGAACTCACCCTTACCATCCCGGACGACCTCGACACCGAGACGATCGCACGTGCCCTCGCGTCCGCGGCGCTCTCGACGGAGCAACGGCGCGGCGTGGATCACCCGTACTCGCGCGCCTTGCGAGCGATCGCTCCAGCCGCACGCCCGTCAGTGACCGGCTCGCCCGCCTCTGAGCCGAGCCCAGGCTGGGCTCGAGTGCATGGTCGGCAGTCGCTCCCGGACTCTGCGCGATGCCGCGTCACTGACGCCGAAAGCCGATCAGACCTCGGGATCAGCATGATGGGGAATATCTTCATGGACGCCGGTCACGAGGATGCCCAAGGCGCTCACGTGCACATCCCCGCGCTGCGCGACCGCGTCCACCCGCATGTGAGTCTCGACGACTGCCGCTCGCTGGACCTCGTCGTGGACGTGCTCCTGGACTCAGCATCGCCCGACGCGGCATCCAGGCCATGACTCCCCAGTGCGAGCGCTGCGGCCGGTTCACCCGCCCTGCCGACCTGTCCACGCCCTCGAACCGCCGGTACTGGCCGACGAGCTTCGGCATCATGAACGGGGACCAGCCACCGCTCTGGTGCCCGCAGTGCATCGACACCGTGGCCGACGCGAACGGAGCACCCGCATGACCGCTCAGCACCTCACCATCTCCGCGGACGGCGGCCCCACGCTCCCGCTCGACGCGGTCACGGAGACGTTCGCGATCCTCGGCAAGCGCGGCAAGGGCAAGACGTCCACCGCCGTCGTGCTCGCTGAGGAGCTGATCCGCGCGGCCCAGCCCGTCATCGTCCTCGACACCGTCGGCGTCTGGTGGGGCCTGCGTTCCTCCGCCGACGGGAAGGGCCCGGGCCTTGCGGTCACGATCTTCGGCGGCGACCATGCCGACGTCCCGCTCGAGGACACCGCCGGCAGGGTCATCGCCGACGCGCTGGTGCAGCTGCGCGTGCCCGCGGTCCTCGACCTGTCCCGGCTGTCGAAAGCGGGCATGCGCCGGTTTGCGGCCGACTTCGTCGAGCAGCTGTACCGAGTGAACCGGGAACCGCTCCACGTTGTGTTCGACGAAGCTGACGAGTTCGCGCCGCAGCGGCCGCAACCGGAAGGGCGACGACTGCTTGGAGCGATGGAGGACTTCGTGCGCCGCGGACGTGCGCGAGGCCTCGGCTGCACGCTCGTCACGCAGCGCCCCGCCGTCATCCACAAAGACGTCCTCACCCAAGCAGAAGTCCTGATCGCGCACGGCATGACCGGCCCCCGCGACGTCGCCGCGATCGACGAGTGGATCCGCCTCAACGCCGACGACGAGCAAGCCCGCGAAGTGAAAGCCTCACTCGCATCCCTCCCGACCGGCACCGCGTGGGTGTGGTCGCCCGGATGGCTGGAGCTGCTCGAGAAGGTCCGCATCCGACGCCGCACCACGTTCGACTCCTCCGCCACGCCCAAGGTGGGGGAGCGGCGCATCGTGCCGGCTGCGATGGCCGAGGTGGACATCGCGAAGCTCGGCGCGCAGATCGCCGCGACCGTGGAACGCGCCCACGAGACCGACCCGACCCGGATGCGGAAACGCATCAGCGACCTCGAAGCCGAACTCCGCACCGTGAAGGCGGCGGCGCCCGAGCCCGTGGCCCCGGAAGTCGTGACGGTGCCGGCGCTGACGGAGGAGGACCTCGACCGGCTGGCCGAGCTGCTCGCGGAGGCCGACCAGGTGCGAGCTCGGATCGCGGAAGCCATGGCGCCGCTCACCGAGGCGGTGACCGCGGCGCAGGGCCTGAGGGCCGTGTCCGCCACAGCGCCGACGAGCCGCCAGGAGCCCATCTCCCGCCCGAAGCCACCCCCGCGCGTCCGCGAACCCGCCCCAGAGCCCAACGGAGCAGCAGCGGGCCTGTCCAAGGCGGAGCGAGCCATCCTCAGCGTTCTCGCCGCACACGACCGGCCCCTCACGCACGTCCAGCTCGCGATGCTCAGCGGCTACTCGTCCAAGTCCGGCGGCTACAAGAACGCACTCTCCAAGCTCCGCACCGCAGGCCACCTCATCGGCCGCGGCACCTCCATGGTCATCAGCGCCGACGGACGCGACGCGATCGACGGCCAGTACGACACCCTCACGACCGGCCCAGCGCTCGTCGACTACTGGCTCGGCAAGGCCGACAAAGCACAGCGCGCGATCCTCGGAGCCCTCCTCGACGTGTTCCCTGAGAACCTCACCCACGACGAGCTCGCGGCCGCCACCAACTACTCGCCGACGTCCGGCGGGTTCAAGAACGCGCTCTCCAAGCTCCGAACCCTTGAACTCATCTACGGCCGCGGCGATGGCATGCACGTCAGCGACACCCTCGGAGAGGCGCAGGGGACGTAGCCGGCCGTCGATTGACCATCAGGTCCGAGCGGCTCCGCATAGAGCTCAGGACCCCAGGAGGACACTATGCCCGTCACCCCAGCCCAACCATCAACCCGTCCAGCGCATCACCACCACCACCAGAGACAGAACCTGCAGGGCTCGTCCGCCTCGCCGTCACGGAGGAGCAGCGGAACCTGCTGCTCACGGCACTGGCGGAGTACCAGGTCCGGCAAGAGCGGTACGCGCGGTCGTATCCCGTGCCGAGCGACTCCGGACCCGGCCCGCTCGAAACCTGCTGCACTGGGCACATGGCGCGCTATGGGGCCCGGAAGAGCGAGGGAGCTATGTTTCGTGAGTCGGTGGCTCGGATCGCCGAGCTCTACTCCTTCATCGCGAACGCGGTAGCAAGCGGTTCTTCGGGGGCCTCGGAGCGCCAAGCTCCCCTGACGGCGCAAACGAGCCCCGCATAGGAGTTCTGACCCCTCAGGAGGAACCTCATGCCAAGACCATCCAGATCAGCCCCCGCCGCTGAGGCGGCGCCCGTGCCTGAGCTCGTCCCCGGCGGGCGCGTCCGAGCCAACGAACGATTCAAGGGCTACCGCCCGAGCATGCGCGCGGGCGACGCCGGGACGGTTGAGCGGCCCTCCGGACTGTCCTCGGACGACCGCGGCTTCATGGTCGACTGGGACCGTCCGGAAGCGGGCCACTGCCGCGTCGACCCGTCCGAGGTCACCCCGTTCACGCTCTCCGACTGGGTCGCCGAGAACCAGGACCTGCGCCATCGGAACGGAGTCCTCGCCGGACAGCAGCACATCGCCACCGGCAGCCGCGTCGTGTTCATCGGAGAATCGACCCTCGAACACGGCGGCTACCTCGACCAGCACCACAGCACCGGACGCGTCCTCGGCGAGGGGAGCGACGGAGTGCTCAGCGTGCGGTGGGACAGGTATGACGCGGACGTGACCGCACGCCGACAGGACCTTGCGCTGGAAGCCGCCTGGTTCAGGCCCGCTGCAGACGCGACCGAGCCCACCCCGGGCACGACCGAGCCGAACCCGTTCGACGCGGCTCCGCCCGTCAGCGCTAGCATCCTCACCGAGGCGCTCGACACCATCGCGGGCCCTCGCCAGGCTGCCTATGGCAGCGCGACCGACTCGTTCACGGCTATCGGGCGGCACTGGGAGATCATCCTCGGCGTACCGGTCACCGCGGCGCAGGTCGCGCAAGCCATGATCGCGTTCAAGCTCGTCCGCCTCGGCCAGTCGCCCACACACCGAGACTCCTGGGTCGACATCGCCGGCTACAGCGGCCTCGGCGCCGAAGCCGCTTTCGACGGGCAGGAGGCAGGAGCGTGAGCTTGACGACGGCAGCGGATGAGCCCCGAACGTACGAGGAAGTCGAAGCGTTCATCTACGAGTACGATCCCGAAGCCAACGAGGACCGCGACAACTACACGCACCGTCGCCTATATATCGACCAGGACACCGGCATCATCGTCGACGACACAGCTAAGTTCGAGCGCTGGCTGCAGGCCATCGCACGCCCAGACTCCACCCCGACCGAACAGGACCCCACCGCATGACCATGACGACCACCGGCATCCCGCCCGTGCTCACTGTTGCTACCGACGGCGGCTGCAACCCGAACCCAGGCCCTGGCGGCTGGGCGTGGGTTGCCGAGGAGTCCGTGCCGGGGGAGCCCGCGCGCTACGGTGCCGGATCGTTCCGGAAGACGACGAACAACATCGCAGAGCTCACCGCCATCAAGGAGGTGCTCCTCGCGTTCCCCGACACCGCACTGACGATCGAGTTCGACTCGCAGTACGCGAAGAAGTGCGTGACCGAGTGGGGACCGAACTGGCGGCGTCAGGGCGAGGCGGTCTGGTCGACGAAGAAGAACGTCGACCTCATCTTCGAGATCATCGACATCCTCGAGGCCCGCACCGCCGCCGTGTTCTGGCGGAAAGTGAAAGCGCACGCCCGCGACAACCGGCACCCGTTGAATACCGCCGTTGACAAGCTCGCGAGCCGCATGAGCACCATCCGCGGCGACACCCGCGAGGAAGGCGAAGTCCTCATCGACCGGGAGCTGCGCGGCGCGGCATCACGAGCGGGACGCTGACCGGCCCCGTACCCTGGAACGTGCAGGCAGCCCCGGCTACCCGCCTCGCCGAAACCCCCGCGAGACCCACACGGGAGCGGAAGTTTTGTGCATCCAGGCGCACCTTCCGCACGCGCTGGCCGTTTTCGTCCCACAGACGCCGCGATCGTTGCTACCGTGCGGATCGAGACAGCACTAACCTGTCCCCGCCCTGCAGACACCCCCGCCGCTGTGCGGGGGTGTCGTGCGTTCGCTACCAGTCCGGCATACGGTCCAGCCAGGGGTGTTTCGGGGGAAGGCCCACGCGTGGTTCGAGTGCGAGCTCTCGGAATCGCGGAGGCAGCAGCACTGGCGCGTCGTACGCCGACTCCTCTAGGAGGTCCCAGCGGCCTTCGTAGGCGAGGAATGACGGCACGTACACGCGTGCACGATCGACCGGCGCGTTCCGCTTGTCGGCAGGTACGGACTCGTCCGTCAGCCAGTCCATGTGCTGGATCCAGGCGGCCGCTGCGATGTGCGCGCGTGGGACGACGAACCCGCGGACCGTCACGGTCACGTCCTTATCGATGAGGCACAGTACGAACCACTCGCGATCGCTCGCCGGCGGGAGCTGCGCCTTTTCACCCAGCAGCCAGGACCCCTTCGGCTCAGCACCGACCGCGGCCTTGACCTGCACCTCGATCATCGGCCGCTCTGGCGTCGCACGCACGGCGAGAATGTCGGTTCGCGCCAGTCCGTCTCTGGTGAATGCCGGCGCCCACCCGCGACGCGCGAGCTCGCTCGCGACCCAGTGCTCGCCGACCGACTTCGTCTGCTTTGTGTCCGCCATGGCCAGATGCTAGCCGGGTTGCAGGCGCCCGCATAGATCAGGCATGACAGCCGAAGACCAGCTCGAGCAGCTCCGCGACCTTGCCCGCCTCGCCGCCCACGATTCAGTCGAGGACACCTCCGGCCTCGCTCGTGGCGAAGCACCTGTCCGCCGTGATCTGCAGTTGCGATCGCAACGCGAGGAAGCCGCAAAGCTCAGGACTCAGGCGCAAGAGTTCATCGACGCTCGCAAGGCAGAGGTCGACCGGAAGAAGGCCAAGCTCGACGCGCAGATGCGGGCGATGAACCCGGAGATGGAGCCGCTGCTCGAGCATGTCCGCGGACTCAACCGAGCCATCGCAGCGCGCAGTCTGTATCTGGGCTAGCGCGAGCAGTTCGTCACCATCCACGCCGACGGCGAAGCCCCCCCCCTCACCATTTCCCAGTCCGTGCTCGCCCTGGACGAAGAGTCGAGGCTCGCGGCGGAGCACGGCGGTACCAGCTACCGCGACATCGACGAGTTCGACCGGTGGCTCCTGGCGAGGCCCGAGGACCTCGCGCAGATCCTGCCGACGCGGCTATGCCTGGTCGCGCTGATCCCGAGGCGCGCGGACATGAGCACGGGCGACCTGTTCACCGATATTGACCTCAAGGAGAAGAACAACCAGGTCTGGATCCTGGTCCGCAACGACGACCGCGTCTACTGCTTTACCGCGACCGAGATGACGATCGGCTCCCAACTCATCCCGTGCCCGGAGCGGTTCGCCAGGTTCTTCATCGGCCGGGACGGGACCCCTCGGGAGCCGGCACCTGCAACTGGGAGCGGGCAGAGGAGTCGGCGACCGCGGCCCAGCGCCACGCGATGCGGATCTCTCTCATCGTCCAGGCGACCATCGACCGCGCAGACCTGTTGGCGCCAGCCATCGGGCAGGGCTCCCTCAACCGCCTCAGCGAAGCCGGGTCCGCCGACCCGCGCGTGCACCTCGTCCTTGACGAAGACCTCGCCATCGACGACGGCCGCCCCACCTGGTCCGCGTTCCAGCGGGAGCGCATGAACCGCGCCCGCACCGGTAGCCGCATCGTCGGCGACGTCCGCAGCCGGAACTTCGACGAGAACAAAGAGGGTCACGACCAGCCCGTCAGGCAGCACCCGAAGTACGCGTCCGACCTGGAAAGCTACGTCGCGCGCCAGCTCGCCCGCCCCGACCGTATCTGGCGCGAAGGCGGGTTTCGGTTCTCCTACGACCGCGACACCTACGAGTACCGGCAGGTCAAGACAAGGGCGACCTACTTCATCGCACCGGCGCGCGCAACGTCGTCCTGATAGACGAAGCCACCGACGCGGAGCTGCAGTCCTAAGCCAGCAGCCGACGGCAGTCCCGCAACTATCTCGAGTCCCTCCCCGTCATCCGCGCCCAGCTGCGCGTGCTCAAGGACGAACGCAAGGCGCAGCAGTCGTTCCTCGACGAAGCCGCCGCCGCATCGAAGCCGCCACCGGTGTCGAAGGGGGACCATGGTTCTTGTCAAGCGGCAAGGGCTAGAGGCGGCTGGTACATGGTGTCGTCTCGGAGCATTGCGTATAACGTCGCAGCGTGCTCTCGCGAGAGTGATGAGGGCTTGGTTGAGGTGCTTGCCTTGCACGCGTTTCCGGTCGTAGTACGACCTCGAAACTGGGTCCCGAAGTGCTGCGAATGCTGACAGGAACAGGGCCCGTTTCAGGATCTTGTTCCACCACCGGGAGGCATGCTCGCCCCGGATCGAGTACCCCGAGCGTCTCGTGACTGGCGCAAGACCCGCGTAAGACGCGAGGTGACCGGCTGACGCGAATGACTTCCCGGCAACCTCGGTGAGGAGCCTCGCTGCGGTCCTGACGCCGACTCCCTGCATGCTCGTCAGGACCGGCTGACGAAGGTGCGCATCGACGAGCCACTCAACCGCGACCGCGATCTCCGCGCGCTGCGTGCGGAGGTCCTCGAGCTGCTTCGTGAGGCGCGGCAACACAAGGCTCGCGGCGTTCGTGCCCACGACCACGACCGTCTGCTCCGAGAGTGCCTGCAGGAGCTCGGCCGCGAGGCGCTTGCCCATGCGCGGCGCGAGCTTCACGAGCCGATGGGCGAGACGAGTCAGGCCCAGCTTCGCGAGATCGGGTGGAGCGGGGTACCGCTGCAGGAGATCAACGACCGCGGGGTGATCGAGGTGCGGACCCAGGACTCGTTCGAGCGCCGGGTGGATCTGCGTGAGCAGACCTCGGATGCGGTTGCTCGTCGCGGTGACCTGCCCCGCGAGGTCGTCATCGAAGCCGCAGCGCATGTCAGCTCCGCGACCTGCTCGTCCGCGAGCTGAATCGACCGGAGCGCGTGAGGGAGGGTCCGGGCGGCTTCGGCGATGATGGTCGCGTCTCTCGCGTCCGTTTTCGCTACCCCACGTGGAGGTCCGCGATGCGGCGCATCGCGGGCCCCGGCAGGTACCCAACGAGGACTCCCGCGTCCTGCGCGACCGCGATCGGCAGCGCGCCGATCGTGGCCGGCTGATCCACCACGAACAGCAGCGGCCCCTGGCCCGTCAAGCCGTCAATGAGGGCGCGCAACCTGCCCTCGTCGTTGGGCAGCGCTTTGTCGAACAGGCGCTTCCCGGAGCGGTCGAACGCGACCACGTGATGCTCGCCTCTGCCGTCAGCGACACCGATGAACACGTCGACCTTGTCGTGCCCGATGATGATGTTGGATTCGATCAGCCCTTCCCCTTCCCAACTCGGTTGCAGTGCTGGCCGAACCAAGAAGCGGCGGAACTCGACATCCACGTTACGAACGACACTCGGACGAGTCCGGGCCCTGTCCTATCAGCGATTCCCAGACCGCCAAATCAGGCTCGGTGACAACACCCCCAGATCATCAACGACAGGGGGCACAGAGTCATGCCGAGCCCGGGATGGCCAACATCCTCCAAGGCTCACTCCTCAACCGGGCAGCAAGAAAGTAACGGCGGGAGACAACATCCGAGACGCGCTGATGTGCTGGCTGTTGGAGCCGCTTAAAGACTGACTTCGATGCCAGCCAGCCATGGGCGCGGGAGGGCACGAGCGACTCTCAGAAGCCCTATCGCCTCGGACAGAGTCTCTGAGAGCCTGTGTTCGCCCGCCATAATGTCCTCATGTCGATGCCCCCGAGTGCGCTAGGCGCACTGCCGGATAG
This sequence comes from Pseudoclavibacter sp. VKM Ac-2867, assembly GCF_015351275.1. Classification (NCBI taxonomy): domain Bacteria; kingdom Bacillati; phylum Actinomycetota; class Actinomycetes; order Micrococcales; family Microbacteriaceae; genus Pseudoclavibacter; species Pseudoclavibacter sp. VKM Ac-2867. The sequence continues at coordinate 39,272 of NZ_JADKSL010000011.1, read as the reverse complement.
TGCCCTCCCCGAACCGAGCAATCTCAGAACTGTTCCGATCGCGGAAACCTCCACCGGACAAGACGACCAAGACCCACCCAGGAGTGGCCCTGAGGCGGCTCCGCACAAGAACAACGTCTTACGCTCCCTGGCGCCAGCGTACAAAGACGAGCATCACCAGACATACGTCGAGCATCTCGACTTGGCTGTCGCAGATCATCGAAACAAGAACATCGCCCTCACGGGCCGCTACGGTGCAGGCAAGTCCAGCATCTTGGACGAGTTCATCAAGGGGCAGCGAGCACAACATCGCAAGACGTTGCGCATCAGCATCAACACACTGGGTGTAGATGCGAAGACTGAGGGGCTGACCAACCGCATCCAGAAGGAGCTCGTCAAGCAGCTCATCTACCGCCCCGAGCCCGGCAAGATACGCAGGTCCGAGTTTGCGCGACAGGCGGACCTCACTCCGGGGCTGGCCTTCGGTCAGGCCTTCGGTCTCACTGTGATCATCGTCGGGCTCCTGTGGATCTTCGGCGTCCGCCCTGATGGCAACGCTCTCGGCACCGGAAATGCTCTCTGGTCACTGGTCGCCTTCTTCTCGCTCGTTCTCGGGGGAACCTGGGCGGGTAGATGGTTCTTGGGCGCTCTCTTCGTTTCTCAGTTCTCCACAGGCGGGACATCCATCACGCTGGAGAAGAAGACCGAGTCCTACTTCGACAAGTTCCTCGACGAGATCATGGCGTTCTTCGAGGCCACGGAACCGGACATCGTTGTCTTCGAGGATCTCGACAGGTTCGAGGACCCGTTAATCTTCGATTCCCTACGTGAGCTGAATACTCTTATCAACGAGTCGGCACATTGGGCTGACCGTGAGCCAATCCGGTTTATATACGCAATCAAGGACAGTGTGTTCGAGAAGATCGGCCAGGACTCTCCCGCGTCTCGGAATTCTCCTGCGAGTTCGGGCGCAGACATGGAGCCTTCCGAGGAGGCGAGCGCAGACCTCGATGCGGGTGAGGGATCTTCGCAGGATTCAGCATTTGTTCTTTCCAAGAACTTGGAAGCAACGCAAGCCGCGATTGAGCGAGCTAATCGCACGAAGTTCTTCGAAATTGTTGTCCCCATTGTCCCATTCCTATCTCACAATAACGCCGCCGACCTGCTGCAGGACCTTCTCGACGACCTCCAGCTGCAAGAATCGGCCAGCGTGAGCCGTGGCCTCATTGACCTCGTCGCGCGCCACACGACGGACATGCGTTTGTTAATCAACATTCGAAACGAATTCCTGGTCTTCGCCGAACGGCTCCTCTGGTGCGAGAACCCGGCTCCAGGCATGACCGCGGACAAGCTTTTCGCGATAGTGGTCTACAAGAACTTCCACCCGAGTGACTTCGAGAAGCTTGCGCACCGAGGGAGCGATCTCGACGAGCTCGCTAGGGTGCATCGGAAGTTCATCAGCGAAGGTGTCAAACAGCTCTACGAGGACAAGTATAATCTCCATGAGGTTAACAAACTCCAGCGCCAGCAGCGGCAAACAGCCGAATTATTGAGTGATCGCCTCCAGGCTGCGTCAGCGATGCAACAGCATCGAATCTTGTCGTTGGAGCTGGACGGCCAGTCCCCACAAAACCCCGCAGTCGCGAAAACTCCAGATTTCTGGAAACAACTTCAGCGTGCCGACACGCTCACCGTGAACTACGAGGTGCGTAAACCCTATGGTGCTCTGGAGAAATCTTCCAACTACCTCGACCGAGCCAAACTTGATGCACTGTTCCCGGAAGCAGCTCGGCAGGGGCAATGGGAGAAGCAGAAGCCAGAAGAACTTGTCGGGGAAAGGGTAGAGATCGACAGAACCGTGGCCAGGCTCCGGGGTGCTGGATTCGGTGAGCTGTTGAAGGATCATCGGTTGAGAGTTGATCAGCACTCGTTCGAGGACCATCTCACGACGATATTGAGTTCCGACCTGGCCCGAGACTTGGTCCGCCGAGGCTACATCGAACACTATTTCGCGGAGTACTCAGCGTCTTTTTACGGAGAGTTCCGGGGTGTTGACGTGGCGAAGTTCTTCAATGTCTGCATCTGGCCGAACGAAATGGACCCTCAGTTCGCTTTTACTTCTTCTGCGTCAGTTAGTAACCTTCTGGAGCTCGCCCCGGCCGATTTTACTCGCTCCCGGAGTGTTTTAAACATCAAGATCGTCAATCATCTCCTTGAGCAAAGTGACAAGAAGCTTGCGCGCGAGGTGGTGGCTTTCATTGTCGACGAGCACACTGTGGATGGAGAGAGGTTCCTTTCATCTTTCTTTCGTGATTCTGAATCGCGACTTAAGGAGCTCGTTGAGCTGCTCGCAGAGCATCCCTGGCCATACTTATTCAAGTACCTGATGGCCGAAGGGACTGTGCTCGAGGAAGATGTAAAGAGTCAACTACTGGACGTCGCACTGACGAGTGCGCGGGATCCTGAAGGATTCTCGATCGATCGGAGCGTGCGAGAGGAGATCGTTGAGCGGTACTCTGATCTGAGTGCGTTCACCAAGGCGCAAAAGTTCGGGCCGAAAGTTTTTATCGAGGAATTCGTAAAGGAGCACAGGCTCAAGTTCAACTCAATCGTTGATCTCTCTCCAAGTTTGAAAGACACAGTGGTCTCTGAGCGCGCGTACGTCCTTAGCGCCCCCAATATTCGCAGCGCGCTGGGCTTCGCCACTGTCCCGACTCTCAATGATGGGGTGAGCGAGGGGCTGTTGCAGTCCATCACGTTGGAAGCAGCACTCAAGCGGCCCAACGTTTCGAACTACTGTTTGGACGAAATAGATGCGTATTTTGACATCGTGGAGAAAGACCCGGATACGCCGCACGGCATAGATTCGCCCAAGATGCTCCTTGCCGTGCTCGATAGGTACCTCGAAGTCTGGTCAGTCGAGGGGCTGCAAAGGGCCTTGACGCTGAGTTCACAGAATGCTGCGATCCCGGAGCTCGCTTCCGCTGATCCGCAAGGCTGGTCGGCCCTTGTCGCGAAGAACCGCGTCACGCCAACGGCTGACAATCTGTTCACCTACATCGAAGCCGAGGGGGTTGACGAAGCTGTCGCCCAGTTCCTCTTTCCGGAGCCGAACGGCCCGTGCATTGGTATTCAAGGCGTGGAAGACCTGAATCCCTCGGACCTGCAAACGATGATTACCAAGGTGTTGAACGCAGGCCATGTGCTCGAGGCAGGGCAGCGGGTCAAGGTCGTGCTCGAGCTGGAACCCGAATTCAGGCTCGCTCCCGAGGTGCGAACCCACGTCGCAGCTACGCCCGGTGACGCGCTCTTTAGGCATTTACTCAAGTCGCAGCTCGTTCCAGACGACCTCGAGACGTTCATGCATTTTCAGTCAATCGGGTGGCCGGCGTTGGCCGAGGCTCTTGCTGCCTCCACCAAGGCGCAAGACTTCCTGAGTCCGAATCTCATCGGCACGCACGCCGCGGCTGTGCTTGGCAACGAAGCGATCCCGACGGCGACACGGGCGGTTCTCCTGGAAGATCTCGCTTCCTACATACCCATCGACGACCCCGGAGTTCTTGGCGAGGCCGCTCGCCTGGCACACGCTTGGAAGATCCAATTCACATTGGCAGACCTGAGAAGGATCGCACCTCATGGGGCCACAACAGACGTGCTGTGGCAGCTGAACTTACGGAAAGACGAGTTACCCAGTGCTGAAATGCTCCAGCTTCTGAGTAGTCATGGTGGAGACTTCGAGGGCTTTTCAGCGGAGAACGGGCGCATATTCAGTGTTCCTGCGTCGGACACTCTGAGTAGTCTGCTCAAGGGAGCCTGGGCTATCAGGCATGTCAGGGTCGCCAGCGGAAGCAACTCGAGCCGCACACGGATCGAACTGCTCTGACTGCGGGCCTGAGCAGCTACGGCATAAGGCTGAGGCTCATGCCGTCCGTCACTAGGACGTGTCTGCACGCCGCGGCACCATCGGTAGCTTTCGCACTCGGAGCGCGACTTCCAAGGCCTTCTAACCGGCACTGACACGAAGCCATGCCGGAGCTTTGCAGAGTGTGAGCTCCAGGGGCATGCAAGGCGCCTGCGGCAGCGGCGCTCTCCCCGCATGAGGCGGCCGATCAGCCTCGATGTTTCCTCCGCTGGAGGCTCGACCGTGAAGGACCGCTGAGTGACGGTCATATCGGCGTCGTCCATGACGGGATGACGACTGTCTGGCGGTCGTTGACCTCCACTTCAGGGGAAAGCCTGGATGGTCGATAGCCAGCCCTGCGGAGTCGCGTTTACGCGCTGAAGCCAGGCAACCGCGCCGCTGCACTTAGATTAAATGCGCTCGTGTTCCTCTTCACCCGGGTCTGCACGAGCGCACCAATCGTGGCGTCACCGATGGATGAAGAGCGCCCGCCGATACGGGTTCCCGCGCGGTGCCTTGGCGCGGCTCGAGGTCATCGGTCGCGGTGGTGAGCAGTGCGAAACCCATGTCGGTGACATGTCGCATGCTCAGCGGTGCGAGCAATGTTCCCACTCTGAATCGAGCTCCAGATGCTCCCGGTCCAAGTCGATCTCGACATCGTCCGACCAGACCTGCACGAGTTGCCGTCCCGTCTCACCATGACAGAAGTCGTACATGCTGGCCTTCCCGCCCGCGCCCTCAAGGTGCGGGGCAATGCGGCAGAACTCCGCGTCGATGCGGTTTAGCGCGTCCGACCCCGCCTACGACCACTGCGGGCGGCGGCGGTAGGACCGCATACGCTGTCCCTTGACAGCGTCCGGGAACCGTCGCCACCAGAAGCGGGCTGGCTGACCGCCCTCATCCAGCTTGACCTCGATCTGATCCAGCAGCGAAAGAGGCATCCGCCCAGTCTGACACCGACCTCCGACACCGCGCTCAGACCTATGTGTCAGGGCATCGCGCGCATATCCTGACGCGTATGTGCGGACGCTACGTCATGGCCAGAACCGACTTCCAGCTCCTCGGCGACTTCGCCGCGAGCGGAGACCTCGGCTGGGAGCCCGCGTTCAGCGTTGCCCCGACGAACCGGGCGCCGATCCTGCGCGTCCGCGATGACGAACGGCAGCTCGCGCTCGCCAAGTGGTCGCTCGTGCCCTCGTGGATGAAAGCCGGCGGACCGCCGAATATCAACGCGCGCATCGAGACGATCGCGACCAAGCCCATGTTCCGCGGCTCGTTATCCAGCGACCGCATCGTGGTGCCCATGAGCGGGTACTACGAATGGGAAGAGACCGACGGACAGAAGCAGCCCTGGTTCATCCACGGAGAAACTCCAGTGCTCGCCGCCGCCGGCCTCCGCGCCGAGTACCAAGACGGTGACGGCGAATGGCAGTCCACGTTTACGATCATCACCCGGGAGGCGCGGGACGCATCCGGGGAAGTCCACGACCGCATGCCCGTGTTCCTCGAGGCCGATTTCCTCGACACCTGGCTGTCACCAGGAAAGGTCACCGACAAGGACGGGCTCCTCGACCAGCTCGACGCGACCAGCGTCAAGATGGCGACCACGATCACCACCCGGCCGGTGAGCCGCCGAGTGAACAGCGTGAAGGGGCTCGATTGGACGGACGCGACACTAATCGACGAGGTTAAGCTCTGAGAATGGCGGGCAAGGGCGTGGTCACGGCCTCGGCGGCGGCTGCCGGTCCGGAGCGTTCGCACGCCAACGAATATCGAGAGCATGTTGACGTGAAGCTGGACCAGGATGCTGGCGAGGGGCTCACCGCTGAGCAGGCGCAAGGGCTGGTAACGGCAATGCAGAGCCTGAATGAGCGTCGAAGGCGGCTAGAACTCGACACCTCGGCGAGTGTCCTGCAGCTGGGTCGAGCGCTCAGCGCGATCACCTGGCCGACGTTCGAGATTGAGCAGTTTGCAGCCAACGTGGTGCCGGCTCTCGCCCTGCTGACTGCTCGTATTTCGGCCGTGTCCCTCGAGTGGGAGCGGGTCTCACCAGATCTTCTTCCCCCGAACCTGAGGGCGGTCGCCATGACGCCGCAGGAGCGAGATCTCCTGCACGATGTCCTTCTCAACGAGGCGATTCCCCTTGCCTACGCGATGCCTGAAGAAACGGTGGCTTCCGTCCTCAAACAACCGACCCCGAGCGGGCGCAAGGAACGCGTGTGGTCACGGCGCGCGGGGATCCTCTCGACCTGCGAGGAACGCCTCGGCTCGATCAGCGCCTGGCACCTCAATCACAAGGCCGACCTCGCGTGGCAGGCGGTTCAGGCGTTCCGGGCCGGTCTGCATGGGCCGGCACAGGCGCAGGCGATCGCCATCATGGATACACACTTCACAATCGACGCACCGATTGAACTTGAGCGGCTCATCCTGGACAGCCGGAAACCACACGATGGCCTGCTGAAGCTGGAGCGGCGGGCATTTCCGGTGCTCGCGCCGATCCATGCCGTCTTCAACCGTCCATTCAGGGGCCAGGCGCACAAGCACGGGAAGCCGCGGCAAAAGGTTCCGCGTCAGCTGAGCCGTCATGCGACGGTGCACGGGGCTGAAGCCCGACAGTACTCAAAGCGGAACGCGCTCCTCAGTATCGCCATGGTGACGGGTCTGCTATGCCTCCTGCAGGACGAACACAGTCGGGCGGCCTTCTCGCGCAACTGACGGTCGCGGCGGACCCGCATAGAGGTGGCAACTCAATCCACACCTCACGCGAGGAGCCACCTTGAAGCACACCATTTTCTCAACACCACCGCTTGCCGCGGCGAAGGCGACCGTTGACCTCGACGTGTTATCGGGCGCCAAGCGCCAGGCCTCGCGAGCGAGCCAGCCACCGGGATACCGACTAGCTGGCTCAAAGGACGAGCCGAGCTTCGATCTAACAGACGAGTCACGCGTCGCCTCCCGCAATCCCGAAGGGCGGCGCGTGAGCCTGCGCCGCATCCGAGCCGTGCGCGACATCCCCGCCGCCGGCGTCTCCGCCGGGGACCTCGGCGGGTGGGTGGAAAGCACGCACCTGGCCGACGGGGCCCTGCGCCTGCAGGACGACGCGTGGGTTTTCGATGACGCCGAAGTGCACGGCAACGCCGTCCTCCGTCACCGCGCCCAGGCCCGCCACGCAGCCACCGTCCGCGGAAACGTCGTCATGGAAGGCGACTCCCGAGCCCTCGACCGTGCCCACCTGCACGGCGCCACACGCCTCCGCGACCGCGCCAGAGCGGCCGACCAGGCGGAGCTCGCCGGGGGAGACCTCTCCGGGGACGTGATCGTGGCCGGAGACGCGAAGACCCACAACCACGTCCGCCTGTCCGAGCACTTCCGCCTCGACGACGGCGCATCCGTGTTCGACCGCTTCCAAGGGTTCGGGCACGGACATCTCACCGGGTCCGCGGTCGGCGGCGATGACGCCATGGTCGGCGGCGATGCAGTCGTGACCGAGTACGCGCACGTCGGCGGCGAGGCATTCCTGACGTTCGGGGACCGGCTCGATGGATTCGAGCGGCTCCACTCCAACCACCTCACCGTCGGCGACTCGATCCGCGTCGCCGCAGAACGAAAGGCGGCATGACCCATGCATGTGCAGACCACCGGCATCAACCCGTACCTGTCCACCGTCGGCGACGTCCTCGCAACAGGTGCGGAGGCGCCCATCAACGGGAACGAGCTCGCCGAGGCGAAGCGGTGCCAGACGGTGGAGTTCTCCGTCGCCGACCGGCTGAACGCGTTCCTCGAGACACTCGAGGTGGGCACCGTCTTCTACCCGATCGATGACCACGAGCGCCGCCACGAGAAGGTCCGGTACGGACTGTGGGCGCCTTCGCCGGTGGGTGAGCACCCGAACGGGACGCCGTCGTACGTGCTCGCACCAGTGTTCGCCGGTCGGCGCCTGGTGATCGTCCAGCCGGACTGAGCCTGCGCAGAGCAACGGCCCCCACGAAGTTCGTGGGGGCCGTTGTCGTGTGCGGCTATCGTGCGCTCTCGAGGAGCTCGAGCGCCTTCTCCACGCGCTGCCGCACCCGAGCACGAGGCACCCGCGCGACGACGGGCGTGGTGACTGCATCCGGGGATGAGGCGCGGCGGAGGTCCGCGTAGTCGGTGCAGGCGCGGGAGACGAGATCCAGCGCGAAGGGGAGCTCGGCGCTGTCGGCCATGCGAGCGTTGCGGGCGAGGCCGTCGGCGGCTTCGTTCAGCGGATGCCCGCAGTGACCGCGGACGTGCTCGATGAGCGGGCGCACTTCGAACTGGTCGAGGCGTTCCCGGATGGAGGCCAGCGCCGTGGTGACGACCTTCGGGTGCTCGACCGCGTTCTGGCGTTTGCCGGGGGTGAGCAGCTCCACGGCGTTGAGGTTGTCGGTGAGCACGCGGATGCGTTCGTGCGTGGCAGCGTGCGTGAGCGCTGCGAGGATCGCGCGCAGCTCGACGGCGAGGACGTTGATCGTGCCCTGCGCCGGCGAGACGAAGAACCGTCCGTCCTCCCGCACCCACGCGGCTCTCGCCTTCCCGTACCGGCTCGGCCACGGATGCACGGACGCGTCCGTGGCGTACGTGACTTCCGAGCGGTGCGGGATCGGCACCTGGTCCGCGCTGGTCTTCGCCTGCGCCAGGAGGGCCGCGCGTCGCTCGAAGCCGAGGGTCTTCAGCTCATCCAGCCAGCGGGCAACCGCGGCGGCGCGCAGGTTCGCGGTGACCTGGTCAGGGTCTTCGGCGACGAGCAGCGAGAGGCGGCCGAGGTCGCCTGGTCCGAAGATGCGCAGGAGCCGGTCGGGCAGGTGCAGCTCGAGGCGGGCCGTGCGGTTGCGTCGCAGGAACTCATGGGCGGCGTCGAGGACGCCGGCGAGGACGATCGCAGCTGTCTCATGCTCGGACGGACCCTGGACCGTGCGCTGGGTCACCTCCCACGACGCGCGAGCCGGCGCACCGTCGAGGTCGAAGATGCGCAACTGCACGTCGAGGCCCGCGCAGAGCAGCTGCTCTCGTTCGCCGAACAGCGGCGGGGTGACCGGGGACCTCGTGAACGTCGCGCGGAGCGTGTGCACAGACCCGGCTGGAACCACGTCGGGGAGCTGCTGCAGGACGGCGTCGCGCGTGTAGAGGCGGAGGCGGTCGTGACCGGAATGTCGCATGCACGGCTCGGCGGTTGTCTCACCCGCGAGATGAAATCCGAGGTTTTGTCGCGTTTCGGCAACGATGGAACCCCATTCGCTGATAACAGACATTCCGCGTTGGTGGTGGTTCGTAAGCTCCACGTCACTCACCGCCCAGGTTGGCGGAGGAGGGAATCTGGACCAGGAGGGGACCGATGACCAGCAGTACGCCGATGAGACTCGCGCCGTTGAAGACGCCCGCGATGGATGAGGACACGAGGAGGATGGCGCCGGCCACGAGGGCGGCCCAGCACAGCGGTGGGAAGTTCATGACCGATCTATGCGGGCAGGCACCGCACACAGTGCAGAAGCGAAGCCCGCATAGCCAGGCATCGCCCCTCACGTCACGATCGGAGTCCACCATGTCGGCCACGCTCACCGAGCCCAAGTACCGCCCGCACGTCCTCGAAACCCACATCGATGCCATCACCGGGCTATTCGTGCTCGCCGAAGTCACCGAACCGACCCGACATCTCGCCGAAGGTCCCGAAGGGGAGCTGGGATTCGTCTCCAGGTCGCGCGAGCTTGCGCCGTTGGAGGGCACTCGCGCGCTCTCGCAGGACATCGCGGCCCATCTGTACGACAACGGCGACGGCCGCTACGAGATCGACGCGCGTCTCGGCGTGACCGCGTACGACGAGGACGGGGCCTTCGTTGACGACAACTTCATCAACCTCGAGATCGCTCCGACAGCGCGCTGGTACGAGAGTGCAGAAGCCGCGTTCACCGCCGCGGAGCAGCTCGTCCGTTCCCACAGCTTCGGCGCCACCGTCTCCGTCTGATGCCGGGCAGAACTCACCATTCGGGGGCTATGCGCGAGCGTCCGATGCGTCTACCGTTGTCCGCAACCGTGACGGCGCACACGCGCGGGCAAGCACCGACGACGAGGGTGAGTTCGTATGACACCGAGAGTGGGCATCGACCCATCCGGCTTCGGCATCTACGGGGAAGTGGACCGAGATGAGCACACGATCCTCTGCCACGAATGCGGAGAGCGCCTGGCATGGCTCCCCAACCACCTCAAGCACACCCACGGTATGACCAGCGACGAATATCGGGACAAGCACGGCCTCGCCCGCAAGCAACCGCTCTCGAGCCTGGAGCTGCAACGTCGCCGTTCCGCCGCCGCGAAAGCGGCCCAGGGCACAGAGGCATGGGCGAGGTTCCAAGAAGCGGGGGAGCAGGCGTTGATCGACGTCCATGAGCGGCTTCGCTCGGGGGAGCTGAAGCCGCGCATCTCTCCAGCCGGCGTCGAACACGCACGCCTCGGGCGAGCCGAGAGTGCCCGAGAGGGGCGGAGCTCGACGCGTGCGCAGCAATGGACGGCCTCCGCGAACGAGTACCTCGCGTTCACGCGCCAGAACGAACGCCTTCCGCGGCGACGCAGCGACGACGCTGCTGAACGCCAGCACGCGGAATGGATGCAACGCAACCGAGTCCTCGCGCAGCACGGCACGCTCGACGACACCAGGCGCGCCTGGCTGGATGAGCACCTCCCCGGCTGGAACGACTGGCGCACGTTCTCCCCGCCCGCATAGGTGCGCTGAGCCCACCTGCGCCGCCGGCGCGAGGGGGAGAACCTCAGAACACCGCCCCATGTCGAACGTCCGCGCACTTTCCGTCCCTTCCCACACGATCCAGGTGTTCGCCGACGACGCGTCCATTCACGCCCGCGTCGACGCGACCCCAACGGAAGCGCATTTCGGTGAGGAGGGCATCGCGGAAATCCGCGTCGCCGACTCGCCCGTGCTCGTCATCGACCTCTCCAACGTCACGGATCTGCGAGATGCGCTCGACAGGCTCCTGACGGAAATCGCCGACGCCAAAGATGCCCCGCTCACGCCCGCGGCCGCGCTGCGGCCTGTGCCGACTTCGACCCGGCACCTGACGCCGACGCTCTAAGACAGCGATTCGCCGTTTTTGCCCCACAGCCTTGCCGGATCTGTGTACCGTCTGCCGGGACGGGCCAGTCCTGGGGCGCACCAACACTTGGCTCGTCGCAGGTCCGCGCCCCGGTGATGCTCCCGGCGGTGCCGTCACCGGGGCGCGGACCTGCGCATCCCGCGCATAGGGTCGGCATGAGATTCCCCACAGCTCTCCGCCCGCCGATCGCTCCGGACGCCCTCCGCCGCATTGCTCCCGGAGCGGTGCGAGCACTGATCCTCGCAACCGCCGTCATCCAGACGGTGACGCTCTTCGCCTACGGATGGATCGGCGCCAACGTCGGCTTCACCGCCATCCTCGCCTTCGCGCTCCTGACGGGCCTCCTGACGACATCCGCCGCGAACAGCCGAGCGTTCGACCGGCTCGTGGACCGAGCGACATTTGTACTCGCCGCGCTGGTCATGATCGGTGCCGCGATCTTCGGCGTCCGTGCCGGCTTCGTCCACGGCGACGTCGTCGCGAGCCTCAGCTGGTACGCACTCATGGTCGCCACCACACTGGTCCTGTGGGTCCGACCATCCGAGGACCTCACCCCAGGAGCAGCCGCATGAGCGCGATCACCGACCGCAGCCTCCGTGAGTTCGCCGGAACGACCGCCATCGGCTCGAGCGCGGCCGTGACCATCGAGATCGACCGCACCCCGAAGATCGTCGGCGGGTCCGTCGTCATCGACGTGTGCGGGTCCGAACCCGTGCGCCTGGAGTTCGACGACGCGACAGAACTCGCGCGCCTGCTCATCTCCCTCGACGAGCACGTGCAGGTGGTCCGGGCCCGACTCCACGAAGAAGAGCATCGACGCCAGGCCGACGCGGAACGCGTGAAGCAGTCACCCGCCGAGCACGGACGCCCCGACCTGCGCCTCGTACCTGCCACCGGCGCATGACGGCGATCCTGATGCCGACCCGCGCATCTCCGGCACCTGCTGCCGCCCCGGCTCGGTTGCCAGCACCGGCCGCGCCAGTCATCCGAGCGTACGGGCCGAACTGGCGTGATCTGCGCGCCTGCCGAGATGCAGACCCGGACCTGTTCTTCCCCGAGGATCTTGCGTCCACCCCTGCAGGCAAGGCGCAGCGGGCCGAAGCGAAACGCGTGTGCCGGCCTTGTCCGGTGCGGGAGCAGTGCCTGGCACTCGCCCTCGCCGAGCGGCACAACGACGGCGTGTGGGGCGGGCTCGACGAGTCGGAGCGGCGCAGCCTCAAGCGCCGGACCCGCAGGAGCATGCCCGCATAGGGAGAGCGACCCAACCCGTCGAATCTCAGGAGCCGCATGTCCGCGCGAACCCCCACCCCCGAGCAGGCCGCCATCATCGCCGCCGCCTCTACCGGCCAGAACCTCACCATCGAGGCGGGAGCGGGCACCGGCAAGACCGCGACGCTCACCTTCATCGCTGACGCGACCCAGCATCGCCGCAGCCTCTACCTCGCCTACAACCGTGCGATCGCCACCGACGCGGCGCAGAAGTTCGCCGGAACGCGCGTGGTCGCGAAGACGATGCACTCCCTCGCATACCCAAGCCATGGAGCGCCGCGCAAGGAGCGGATGAACACGGGACCTCGCATGATGCCGTGGGCGCAGCGCTCGAAGATCTACGGCACTGACGACGCCATGACCGTCCGCCTCGTCGACGGCGCCGACAAGCCCAGCCGCACCCTCTCGCGTGAGCAGCTGACGAAGCTCGTCACCGAGACACTGAACAAGTTCCTGAACTCCGGCGTCACGCAGATCATCGAGGTCGCCCCAGCCCTACCCGCCTGGGCTGACCTGATCGTCGCAGAGGACCGCGCCTTCCTCGAAGCTCACCTGCACACGTGCACGATCGCCGCGTGGGAGGACCTCGTCTGGAACGACGGCAAGCTCCCCTTCACCCACGACACCTACCTCAAGCAGTGGGCACTGAGCAGCCCGCAGCTGCCCTACGACACGATCTTCCTCGACGAGGCACAGGACTCGAACCCCGTGATCATCCAGGCGCTGAAAGCCCAGCAGAACACGCAAATTGTGGCAGTGGGAGACAGGGAGCAAGCGATCTATGGCTGGCGTGGCGCCTCCATGAGCATGGACGCGTTCGGCGGGCAGATCCTCCAGCTGACCACCTCGTTCCGGTTCGGGGAGACCATCGCCACCGAGGCCAACTGGTGGCTCGACGGGCTCGACGCGAGCCTGCGACTGACGGGCCTGCCCGGCAAGTCCGGACAGATGGGGCGCATGAGCGGCACTCCCGACGGGATCCTCGCCCGCTCCAACGGCGGAAGCCTGCGCGCGATCATGACTCAGCAGGAGCGCGGCAAGAAGGTGCACGTCGCCGGCCAGAACCAGGCGAAGACGCTGCTGGAGCTTGCGACCGCCTGTGAGCAGCTGCAGGAGCGCGGGAAGACGAGTCATCGGGACCTGTCGAGCTTCGGGAGCTGGCGAGAGGTGCAGAACCTCGTCGAGTCCGGCGAGCTGCGAGAGCTCGAGCCGCTGGTGAAGATCATCGACCAGTACAACGCCCGCACCGTCATCAAGGCCATCGAGTCCTGCACGGCGAGCCCCGACGACGCGGACGTGACCGTGTCCACCGCGCACGTCGCGAAGGGCCTGGAATGGTCTCGCGTTCGCATCCACAACGACTTCTACGAGCCCGGCCACGCCGACGACGGCAACCCGAAGCCCATCCGCCGCGAGGAAGCGCGCCTCGCGTACGTCGCCGTCACCCGCGCCAAGGACCACCTGGACGCGACCGAACTTGCCTGGGCGAAAGACTGGCAGGGCGGTATCGAGACCTCCAGCGGCCCCGCCGCCGAAGTGCCCCGGCCCATCGCCGCGGCTCCCGAGCCGCGCGAGGTCATCACTCTCACTCCGAAAGCGTTCGTCCCAGCGCCGGCGTCCGCACCAGCAGCACCGATCGCTGCAGTGCCAGCCCAGGCGTCGGCATCCCAGATCGTGCTGCAGGAGCTCATCGCGCAGGTCGTGAATGCGCCTGTCAGCGCAGCGGCCGTGCCGCTGAGTGACGCGGCCGCCGCCGTGCCCGAGGCAGAGCTGCGCGCCATGACTGCCCTCTGGGTCCAGCACGAGCTGCCCACCACCATCGCGAAGATCGCCGAAGTCGCCGCTCGCCAGCGCGCGCAGGCCACGACGAGGAGCGCCTCATGACCACCATCGCCACACCCCACGCCGTCACCCAGTACGAGCCAGGCCTTGCCGAGCCGACCCCGGAAAGGGCCATCGCCGTGCCCGAGCAGCAGACCATCGCCCCCGAACCGCAGGTAGCTCCAGCACCGCAGGCGACAGCCCCCGCGGTCGAGACGCCTTCCGTCGCTGCGGCGCCACCGGCGGCACCGGCGGCGCCCTCGAAGGTCCTGCGCGCCGCGCGCATCAGCCCCGACCGGTACGGGGTGGGCGCGTTCGCGATCCTGCTCATCATCATGATCATGGGCGCGTCCTACGTGTTCTCCTACGCCGCGATCGCGGAAGCGGCGATCTGGACGGGCATCCCCAGCTCCGTGCAGTGGCTCGCCCCGGTGTTCATCGACGGCGCGATCCTCGGGTACACGCTGTCGCTCGCGATCCTCCGCTGGCGTCGCGAGAGCGTCATGCGCACCATGCTCGTGCTGTGCGGGTTCACCGCCGTCAGCGTCGCCATCAACTTCGCCCACGCCGCGAGCTACTGGGAGTGGGACTTCACCCAGCGCGAAGCCTGGTTCGGCGCCCTCATTGCCGTCGGGGCGCCCCTCGCCGCGCTGTTCTCCGCCGAAGAGATCACCCGCCTCATCTTCACACCCCCATCCGACCGCGACGAGACGGGGGAGCAGGTACCGGACGCCGAGGCGGCGATCGTCGAGACCGCGCAGGCCGAGGTCAGCGACCCCGAGCCGACAGCCCAGACCACTCCTGCCGAGGATCACGCCGCCGTGGAAGACTCAAACGAGCCTGGCCGCCAGCGCTACTCGTTCATGACCCCGGACGGCAACCTCGAACCCGCCAACCCGCCCGCCACCACGGCGGCCACCGACGCTGAAAGCCCCGCCCAGCCATGACCGACGCATCCTTCCACTCGCCAACGCCCGACTACGCGCCCGATGGCATCGAAGACGCGCACCTGCCGCCCGAGCCCGAAATCGACATGGGAGATGTGCGCATCCCCGGCGCTGGCGCCTCGTTCCTCGAGCACCTCACCTTCCAGGAGCAGGTGCACGGGCCGCTGCCCATCACCGAGCAGGTCGTCGACGACCTCCTCAAGTACGAGCCGCTCCCCGAGACCGAAGCAGCGACGAAGGACCTCACCTCCAGCGCCTGGCTGTCCGGGCTGTGGCTGCGCTACCTCGGCAAGCACGACACCCTCGCCGGCCTCGCCCGCGCGATCGCGTTCAAGGTCCACCACAACCTCGACCACATCCCCGGCACCTACCGGCCCGTGCTCGACCTGACCGACTGGCCGTTCAACCTCATCGACTGGGACAAAGCCGGCCAGCAGCTCCTCACCGAAGGCGACATCGGCACGACCATCTACTGGGTCACCGACGGCCACGCGTTCCTCTCGCCCCGCAGCACCGACCAGAAGGACATCGCCGAAGACCGGCACGGACGGTTCTACCTCCCGAACCCGTTCGAGGACCGCATCTTCTAGGGCACGCCCGCCAAGACGACAAACGCCCCGATGCA
Source organism: Pseudoclavibacter sp. VKM Ac-2867 (assembly GCF_015351275.1). NCBI lineage: Bacteria > Bacillati > Actinomycetota > Actinomycetes > Micrococcales > Microbacteriaceae > Pseudoclavibacter > Pseudoclavibacter sp. VKM Ac-2867. Next base: position 23,612 of record NZ_JADKSL010000011.1, on the reverse strand, counting down.
GGAGTGTACGAATGTACATCCCTACATCGGGGCGTTGCGTGCGCCGAGGTCAGTACGTCCGTACGAAGACCGCGCCCGTGTACTTCGTTGCGCTGTTCCGGACGCACTTCGAGATGTGCGTGACCGTCTTGCCGGCGTTGACGTAGGTGTTGACCGCGTTGTTCAGGCTCGTCTGGCAGGCAGCCAGGGTCGACCCCTGAACGAGGTGACCCGTCTGATACGCCGCCTGAGCGGAGGTCGCGCCGACCCCGGTTACCAGGGCTGCCGCGAACACAGCGGCCCCGAGCTTGGTCCTGAGCTTCATGAGTGCCTCCCACGTCGTTGTCAGATTGCCGCGAGTCTAGATCGCAAAGCGACCGGGGCACCTGAAAGGCACCCGAATGTCGGCGGCAGAGGGGTTACGACGCCGCGGGGAGCGTCAGCTGCGCCCGAGCCTGCACGAGTAGCGTCCGCCACCGTTTCAAGGCCGGGTCGACCAAGCGGCGATCCAGTCCCGTGCGTTCGGTGAGCTCCGTGGTGCGGGGCTGCTGGACGCCTTCCAGCACCAGGTCGAGCCAGGCTGCGCCGACGGTGTCGAGTTCCGCCGGCACGGGGCCACCAGCGGCTCCTGCGAGCGCCAGTGCACGCTCCAGCAGCTCGGCTGCGAGCATCCGAGCGTTGGCGTCGCTCTCGGACTCCTGGGCCGCTTCCTCAGGCGTCTCGCCCTCGGATGCGAGGTCAGCGAAGGGGTCGCCGCCGTCTGCGGTGACGGCCATGGGGGTGACGGCGGCGTCGTCGAAGTCGGCGGGCGTGAGTTCGATCCCAGCGCGTCGTCGTGAGGCTTCGTTGCCACGCCGTTTCGACGCGGCGATGACCTCCGCGGGGGTCGGTTCCCGCCCGAGATCGCGGGTGAGGTGGCCGGTGAGCGTCTGGATGATCTTGCGGCGCCGCAGCAGCGTCACCATGCCGGACGCGTACGTGTACTCGGACGACTCGCGCTTGTCCCGGATGGCCTCGCGCGCTTTCATGAACAGCCAGCCGGACCATTTCTGCACCTTCACGTAGTCGGCAGGGGTGACCGCGATGAGGCGGGTCAGCAGGGACTCCGCGACGATCTGCTGCACATCCAGCTTCGACATGAGCGCCGTCGTCTCATCGTTCGCACCGAGCGCCTGCCCTTTCGCGAGGAACACTTCCGTCCACGACTTGAGGATCCCGGAGCGCACCGCATGATCCGCGACCGCGGCCGCGAGGCGTCGCCGTTCGTCGGTATCGGTGGCGTGCACGATCTGCAGGATCTGCCGGGACAGGGTCCGCTCATCGAACTCCGGACGCGACCGGGCCGTCCTCGTGCGCGCCGTCATCGCCGCACCCGCGAGGGAGCCGCGAACGGAAAACCTCGACCGGGCGAGGCCTGCCGGTCCGTGAGCGCGTCTCCGAGCGCGTCTAGGCGGCGTTCCCCGGAGCGGGCGTCCATCAGCCACGCGAGCGTCAGCGCCGTCGGGCGGCCAACGTTCTCTTCGACCTGGTCGACGGCAAGGCGGAGCGCTCGAGATGCGGCCGCGTTCGCGACCCCGGCGGTGACGAGCACCTGCAGGATCCGCAGCCGTCGCAGCGGTGCTCCGGCAGGCAGGCTGGCACGTTCGAGGAGGTCATCGAGGTTCGAGGTGCGGTCGGCGAGACGGGTGAGCTCAGCGGCCCGGAGCTGACGAATCTCACCCTTGCGCTCGTTCAGCAGCAGGGCATCCATCCGCGATCACCCGGCCCGGCCGAGTCGGGCCGCGTCCTGGGCAAGCGAGGTCCCCAGCGCTGGTGGCAGCGGGGTTGCGTGACTGATCGCGGCGACGAACGCCTGCGGCCGCAGCTCCAAGCGAGGGTTCGCGATCGACCACAGCTGGATCAGCTCGGCCAGCGACGGTGCCGGCGACTCCCGGATGCGGGTGAGAACAGGGGCCAGGTCGATGTCGGCGAGGGCTCCGTCGACGCTTCGATGTGCGAGGTCGCGCAGCAGACTCCGCACCACCGCGTCGACGTCGGAGCGCGCGAGGTCATCGGTGGCGACGAGCTCAGCAAGGGCATTGCCGAGCGGGGACGGCGCCGACCGCCACGAGATGCCGAACCGGAGATGCCGCACGAGCGCGTCCGTGTCCAGGACGACGTACTGCGTTCGCTCGTACGCACGGGCGAGCGTTTGGAGGCCAGGTGCCAGGTGCTGGACGAGCTCCCACTGCGCCATCGCCGCGTCGGCCGCGAACGAGGCCAGTGCCTGCGCGTGCGGGGAGAATGCCCGAGGATTGATGGTCCCCGGCGGCAGGTCTCCCGTCCAGGCGCCGAGCTCGTCGACGAATCCGGTTCCGCTCAGCACGGTCGTGGACGTTGACCCGCGAACGGACCAGGTCAGGCGTGCGCCGCGCGGGGCCACGGACCGGAGCTGGTCGGGGCCGCTCCAGGTCACCCAGGCGGGTCGGTCATCGATGCTCGCGAAGCTGGGGAGGATGGCTGCCACTGAGATCGAGGCGGTCGACGGGCCCAGTCGGGCAAGGTCGGAGCCGACGCGCATTCGCGCGAGGAGATGGGTGACGGGCGTGCGGGTGTCGTGGGCGGCGTCAGTGGCGGTGGCGGCTTGCATGGGGAACCTATGCGCGAGCGCATGGTTCCCGGCCTCCTACCGCTTCCCGAACAGCCTCCGGAACAGTCCTCCGCGCGCGCCGGCGCCGTCGTGGGTGTCCTCGTCGGGGTCGGGGACCTCGAACTCGTCGCGCCCCGTGGCGAGGTGCAGCAGGTTGGCGACGGTGGCGTAGACAGCCGGGTGGTGCGGGTCGAACGCGCCTGCGTTCAGGAGTCCCTCGAAGCTCGGGTCTTCCGCGGTTGTGCCGCCGAAGTGGTCCGCGCGCCCGGCGAGCGCTGCCCGCCACTGGCGTTCGGTGTCGTCGGTGAACTCCGTCTCAGGAGCGAGGAGCGCGTTCACGAACACGGCACGGCTTGAGTCGGAGCCGTGTGTGTACGCGTCGAGGATCCGCTGGAGCCCGGTGAAGCCCATGCGGGACTCGTCCGTGAGGGCCACGAGCCACGCGCCGCGGCGCTGGTACTCGGGAATCCACACGTCGCGTTCCAGGTCGGTGAGGGAGTCCTCGAGCATCTGCGTGTCGATGACGACGACGTCGAAGCGGCCCTGCGCCCAATCCAGCAGCGCCCGGTAGGACGAGGCGGGCGTGCGGTCCGCGCCGCCGAACCCTCGCGGGGGAGCGGGCACGTAGTGGAACCCGATCGGGCGGCTCTTGCCGAGCAGCCCCCGGGCGGCGTTCGCTTGCGACGGGGTGGAGGCGACATCGGCGGGGCGAGTGTGCGCCATGTCGTACACCGTCGGGATCGTGTTCGGCTGGATTTTCAGGAGCACCTGGGTGTCGCCCTGGCCGCGGTTCCCGTCGATGTAGAGCACGCGCGCGTCCGAACCGAGCACCTCGGAGGCGAGCGCTGCGATGAGCAGGCTCAGCGTCGTCTTCGTCACACCACCCTTGCCGGCGGACACGATGATCGTCCGCGTCTCCCGCGGCATCTCCGCGCCTGCCGGGTGGATCGGGGATCGCGTGACGGTAGGTGCGATGGACGTGAAGAGATCGTCGCCGATGTCGTCGCGCGCGGGAGCAGGTGCAGGGGCCGGCGCCGGGGCTGGTGCTGCAGGCGGCTCGTAGGTGGGCGCGGTGGACGGCTGCACAGGGACAGGTCCTGGTGCCGTTTGGGCTGGTGCAGGGGGAGCGAAGGTGGGCGCCGCCGGAGGTGCAGTGACGAGCTCAGGTACAGGTGCATGTGCAGGTGCAGGGAGCACGAATCCTGGCGCTGCCGCGGGCGCTGCGGTTGGCAGCGCCCGCGGCTGGGGGAGGGGCATCGGGAGTGGCAGTGCGACCGGTTCCGGGGCCGGCGGCACATATGCGTCCAGCGGCGTGGCCCCGCGAGCGTCGCCGAGCTGCTGGTATCCGAGGAGAGCCAACACCTGATCGAGGGTGACGGGGCGGACGAGGTTGTGCGCGCCCGGAAGCGAGTGCGCTGCCAGGTCATCGTCGGTCGCGTGGAGCACGGCGACGGTGACCTGGCTGACGATGCGCGCGAGGAACGCCCCGGGATCCGTGGGGACGCCACCGAGCGGGGCGGCGACGAGGACTCGGAACGGGCCGCGAGAGGTTGCGGCGGACATGAGCTCCAGCTCGAGGGTCTCCACAGCAGCGTCGACGACGTCGAAGTTCAGGTCGCGGAGCGCGTCGGCGAGCTGAGGGGCATCGACGACACCGAGGGCGTGGGAGACAGAGGCGGGAGCAGTGGCGGTCATGTGCACCCTATGCGGGGACCGGCCGGAAACGACGAACGCCCGCGGCGAGGGGTGTCTCGCGGCGGGCGTGGGTGGTGCGTGTGGGGCTGGGGCGTGGCTCTGACTCGACAGACCGGTGGGCTGGTCCCAGCTGTCGAAAAGTTACCCCGGACCTGCGGGCGGCGCAACCCGGCGGTCGGTCGTGATTTTTCCGTCGACCCGCGCCGTTCCGGGCATCGGAGGCGGTTTTGGGTGATCGTCGGGCCGGTCTGGCGGGGTCCGCGGCGGGTGCCGAAAGACCGGTTTCGAGGCCCGATTTTGGGCGAAGCATAGTTGCGAGGCCGGATTCCTAGGCGCTCCTAGAACCTCGCCTAGGTCGAGTTCCCAGTCGGCAGTAGGGGAAACCCCTTACTACTACTACTACTAGGAAAAGGAAAAGGTCTATATATATAGATATATCTATATATGGGTTAATTCGACTCCTTTTCACCTTTTTATTATTGATCTCTCTATATAGGCGTTTCGGGGATCGCTAGTTGGGCCGGGAGGGCAAGTTTTTGTCAAGAAACTCCTGGTCAAAAGCGGAATCCGAGCACTAGGCCTCGAGTTGGCGACCTAGTTCCAACTATGTTTCGCCGTTTCCAGGGATTTTCGCCCATCGGTGGATTCACGGGAAAATCCCAGCAGGCGACACGCCGACGAGGCTCTGTGCCAATCGTCCCTCGGGCGCGTCGTTGACGTGGTCGCGAAACCTGAGCTGCGTCCCCGGGGTGACGTCCGGCGTGTCTCCTGGAACGGCGCGGTCACCGAAAGTGTGGGCGACCGAGTGGACCCGTCGCCCGCATAGGTTCCGCATGACGAACCCCACGCCCATCGCCAACTTGTCTGAGCTCGAGCCCCTCACTCCATGGGTGGCCGAGCATTTCCACGTCATTGCACGAGGCTCCGGTGCTCGCAAGCTCGCGGACTCCGGTGTCGCCCCGCTCGTGGCGGCCGCCCGCGGTTACGACACCGTCGTCGACGAGGACGACCTCAAGCGTGTCCGGAAGATGCGCAAGAGCGGGCGTGGGCGACCACCGAAGCAGCAGACCGACATGCTCGAGCGCGGAGCGGCCGGCGAGGACACGCTCGTCATCCCCTGGTACGACCTGCAGGACGTGAACGCCGCGGGCGTCGACGTTATGCCGCTCCAGTTTCAGTACCGCCCTTCGACACCCCTGATTGAGAACGGCAAGGCCCGCAAGTACCTCCTGGAAGCAAAGGGCCGATCCACGTTCGACATGTCGCCGTCGGTGCCCCCGAGCTGGCTGATGGACGCGCCAACGATCCTGTTCGTGGAAGGCGCGCTGAAGGCCGACTCCACGCTCACCGCGATCCTCCGCAGCGCTGGCGTCACCGACGCGGAGTTGTCGCAGACCAGTGGGGACCGCCGCGCGGACCGGCTAGCGCTGCGAACGCTCTTGGACCGAGTGCCGAGCGCGAAGCGGGTCCTGGTGATCGGCCTCATCGGCGTCGGTAACTGGAACAACGTCGAAGGGCTCGTGGAGATCGTCTTCCACAACCGCACCGGACTGATCGCCTTCGACGGTGACGTTCGCCGCAATCGCAACGTGTGGAACCAGGCGCGGAAGCTCTACGACTTCATCGAACGCAAGCACGGCAGCCCCAAGCTCATCGACCTCGACGGGCCCGAAGCGGTGCTCCGCATGGAATCGGTCAACTACGTCGGTGGCGAGCGTCTCGGCATGGACGACTTCCTCAGTCGTGTCGGCACCTGGAACGACGCCCTCTCCTGCGTGGCGGAGATCCTCCCCGACGCACCCGTCGCCACAGAAGACGCCGGCTACCGCAAAGGCGACTACCGCGTGTCCGAAGTGGGCGTCTTCGTCGAGGAGTACGTGCAGAGCGCCCTCACTCAGGAGTTCTACTGGGAGCCGGTTGTCGCAATCGGCGGACGCATCAAGTCCGTGCGCACCCTTCGAGTGCCGACCTTGACCGAGCAGCAGACCGGCACGATCGACGCCGACGTAGACGGCCGGGCGGTGCGAGTGGAGGCGGCCGTCGAGTTCAAATGGGTCGAGAACGGGGAAACCTTCATCGCAACGGCTACAGGCCCCGGTGAGATGCTCGCCGCGAACCCAGGCGACTGGACGAGCGGGCATTTCCGCAAGCAGGTCGACATCCCCCAGGAGCTCACGAGCCATCCGGACTTCCGCCGCGACCTCGGCAGCAAGTATCTCAAAGCGATCAAATCCAACCGCCGCGACGAGATCGTGCACGAGGACGCGTGGGAGACGATGGGATATGTTCCCACCGCCAGTGGGCACCCCGTCTTCATCGCGGGAGACGTCAGAGTCGGGCCCAGCGCCAACGAGGAGCAGTCCACGCTCCCCGGTGTCACGGCAGGTTCGTTCGCCTCCGCCCCACGGTTCGGTGTCGTCGACACGTACCGGAACCTGTCGATCGAGGAGTACAAGCGACAGATCCGCGACGACCTGCGCAGCATGTACGCGCACTGGTTCGCCTCCGGAGCCTTCGCGCACCGCAAGTTCGGCGCGGTCGCGTGGGCGACGATGTTCCGGCCGACCCTACCCACCCGCCCCAGCGTCACGCTGTCCCTGTTCGGTCCTCCCAAGTCCGGCAAGAGCTACCTCGCGATGGCCATCATGGGAGCCTGGCAGAAGGTAGCGAACGCGTGGCGTGCTTCCCTCCCAGGAGGTGCCAACGACACGTTCGTGGCGACCGAGCTCAACGTCTCACGGACCCCGATCTGGGTCGCCGACGACCTCGCCGCGGCCGTCGACGCCCGCACAGCGGTCGCCCAGGAGCAGAAGCTCTCCGACTTCATTCGCAGCATCTTCAACGGGCAAGGCAAGGGGCGCGGCAGCGCCGAGCTTGTGCAGCGCGCGACGAACGACCCGCGCGCACAGTTCATCATCACCAGCGAGAACGAGTTCCAGATCGACTCGGTGCGCCAGCGCACCCTCCAGCTGGAAGTCGGTGCCCGAGGCGTGTTCGGCGACAACCCTGCTGCGGTGCGAGCCCTCAAGGCGTTCTTCACCAGCGACCTCACGCAGGCGCGCATGTCCGCGGCCATGATCCGCCTGTGGCACCTGCACGAGGACTACGCGAAACTGGACTGGCCCGGTATCCACGAGCACGTCACGGACGACATCTACGAGAGCATGCGTAGAGCGGCAACCGAGCACATGCTTCGCCTCGGCATGTCCCACGCCGACTCCACTCGCCAGGGCGAGAACGCGGCCGAGTTCGCGCAGGTCTTTGACGTCATGCACACCCTCGGACACTGGGCGGGGCTCGGTGCCGACGAGGACGTCATGCAAGCGCTCAACGTCACCAGCCCCGCATCCCTTACCAGGGAAATCTACGCACTCTTCGGGGACGCTGTTGAGAGCAGTCGAAACTCGTCACCCGGCAAACTGCTCCTCCGTGCGCTCGACAACACGCTTGGCTCGGGCAAGGCGCACCTCGCGAACCCCGACCAGGCGGGCATGCCTCCATTCCCTGCCAACAGCCTCGAGAACAACCGACTCAACGAACGGCTCGGCTGGGTCTTCGACGCGAGCCGCGGCGCTGACGGTGCCTGGGTTCCCCGTGGCATGCGCATCGGGTTCCTCCTCGAACTCCACAGGGATGGCCAGTCTCAGCTCGTGGCATTCCTCAATCGGGACAACGCGTTCAGCGAGGCCAAGCGCCACCACCCAACCCTCATCCAGCCAGGCATGGGAGCCGCCGTCGGGTGGCGAGACATGTGGGACCAGGGTGCGACGAGCCTGTTCGTCAAGCGGGCGACTCCAGGAACGGTGACTGTCCAAGCCACCCTCCGATCGCCGGGCAACTCCGATCAGACGACCAAGAGCTCCCGCGGCTCCGGCGTCCCAGTCCTGCTCGACGCGATCCTCGACGCCGAAGGATTCTTCGGCGTCGGCGACGCAGACAGCGCCGACACCAGCTCGGCCGCATAGGACAACCATGACCGACACCAGCACCGCCGCCCCAGTCCCGTTCGCGAATCTCCACGTCCACACGGAGTACTCGCTTCTGGACGGGATGGCGAGCAACGACATGTTCGACCACCTCGCCTCGATCGGCCAGAACGCTGTCGCGGTCACCGACCACGGCACCCTCGCGGGTCTCTGGAAGATGACCGAGGCCGGTCGCAAGCACGGCATGAAAGTCCTCGCTGGCTTGGAGAGTTACGTGGCCGTCGGGTCCCGCTTCGACCGCGATTTCATCGAGATCCCCGCCGACGATTCCTCCGCGGACGAAGGTAACGGGAAGTCCGGGACGGGCGAGAAGGCGAACACGAGCGATGCGTTCACCCTCGACCAGTTGAGCGAGGAGGAGCGAGCTCGAGCACTCGGACAGGTCTCCGTCATCGAAACCCTCCTCCGGTCCGACGAGGGGGACGTCACGGTCGAGCTCCTCTCCGACTACTCGCAGCTCACCGAAAATAGCGAGGCCTTCCGAGCCTTGGCCGCCGGGTCTGGCCTGGGCCCGGCCGAGACCACGGGGGAGACTCCGGTCACGCTCGGCGACGCCCTGACCGCCCTCTCTGGCCTCCGTGCCACATTCCTCGCGCCTCCCCGGAAGCTCAAGAAGCGCTTCCACGAGCACCTGACGCTCATCGCGACGAACGAGACCGGCTGGTCGAACCTCCTCGCGCTCTCCAACGCCGCTGAGCTGTCCAAGCACCAGGGCAAGCCCCGCATCGACCTGCAGCTCCTCGCTGAGCACCACGAGGGCCTCGTCATCCTCACCGGCTGCCTCGGCGGCGCGTTCCTCGGCTCGCTCAGCCGCGGCGACCGCGACCGCGCATCCGACACCCTCCGCCGACTCGTGGAGATCGCCAGCACCGAGCGCGTGTTCGTCGAAGTGATGGAGCACGGCATCGACGCCGAATCCCGCGTGCTCCCGGAAGCGGCTGCTCTCGCCGCTGAGCACGGGGTGCGCGTGGTCGCAACCAACGACGCGCACTACGTGCGCCCGGATGCAGACACCGCCCACGCCGCATGGCTCGCGCACCAGTCGAAGTCGACGCTCGCGAATCCCAAGTACGCCTTCCACGGTGCCGGGTTCCACCTCGCGTCCGAGCAGGAGATGCGCGCCAAGCGCCCTGAGCAGTGGTGGCAGGACGCCGTCACGACCGCCGGCGAGATCGCAGCGCTCGCCTCGGGAGGCGTGCTTCCCGAGTCTAAGATCCGCCTCCCGAAGTTCCCGCTCCCGGACGGCGAAACCGACACGACCGCGTATTTCGTGCGCCTCATCAACGAGGGCGCCACCCGCATCTACGGGCCCGACCGACCCGCGGAGGTCAGCGCGAGGCTGCAGGAGGAGTTCAACGTCGTCGCGCAGATGGGCATGACCGACTACTTCCTCATCGTCGCCGACATGATGGCGTGGGCCCGCTCGCAAGGCATCCTCACCGGCCCCGGTCGGGGTAGCGCTGCGGGCAGCATGATTTCGTACTGCCTCGGCATCGTCACCATCGATCCGCTTGAGCACAACCTCCTCTTCGAGCGGTTCCTGGAGCCTGGCCGCAAGGGCATGCCCGACATCGACTCCGACTTCGAGGCGGCCCGCCGTGACGAGGTGTTCGCGTACCTCGGCCGGAAGTACGGCAACGAGTACGTCGCTCGAATCGGCACGTTCGGATTCGCCCGCACCAAGAAGGCCATCAAGGACGCTGCCCGCGTGTTGGAACTCACCCGAGTCGGCGACACCCTCGCGAAGGAAGTCCCGATCGACGGCGGCAAGCCGCTCACGTTCGAGAAGCTCCGCGACCCCGCACGCACCGACGCTGAGTCGTTCCGGTCCGCGGTCGCTGTCGGCGGGGAAGACGCCGCCCGCGTGGTGGAGCTCGCCGAAGCGTTCGAGGACCTCGTGTCCACCCTCGGCGTCCACGCTTGCGGGTTCCTCGTCTCCGACGTGCCGGTGGCCGAGCTCGTGCCGGTGCGCGTCAACGAGGACGGCCTGCGCTACACCGCCTGGGACGGGCGCGACGTCGAAGCGCTGGGCCTGTGCAAGATCGACATTCTCGGGCTCGCCAACCTCGACGGGCTCGCGAAAGCGTTCGAGTACCTGCGCGACTTCGAAGGCATCGAGCTGGCGCACGACGAAATCCCGCACCCGAACACCAAGGGCGACCCGCGCGTGGACGCCACCTACCGGCTGCTGCGCGAAGGCAAGACCAGTGGTGTCTTCCAGCTCGAATCCGACGGCATCACGACCCTCACCGCCGACATCAAGCCGGAGGACTGGGACGACCTCTCCGCCATCCTCGCTCTCTACCGCCCCGGCCCCATGGCCATCGGCATGCACCAGCACTACGGCGCCCGCAAGCACGGCCTCGAAGCCATAGATTACGGCTACCTCACCGAGGACCCCGAGGAGGCCCGGTGGATTGGAGAGGTGCTCGGCACCACACAGGGCTTGATGGTCATGCAGGAGCAGATCATGTCCCTGGGGAGAGTGGTGGCCGGCTTCGACGCTGCCGAGCGCTCCAAGCTGCGCAAGGCCATGGGGAAGAAGATCCAGGCGGAGATGGACACCATCGGCCTGACGTGGGTCCAACGGGCCACCCAGGAGTACCGCGACGACGCGGGCGAGATCATCTCGCCCGTGTTCAGCAGAGTCACCTCAGAACGACTCTGGGAGGCCATCAAGGGCAACGCGTCCTATCTTTTCAACGCCTCGCATAGCTACGCGTACGCCCGCACGACCTTCGACACCGCCTACGTGAAGGCCAACTGGCCTGCCGCCTACGGCGCCGCGCTGCTCGCGACTGTCGACAGTTCAGAGCGTCGCGTGCGCATCATCGAAGGCATCGCTGCCGAGGGCATCGAGGTGCTGCCGCCGCACGTGAACCAGTCGGGGTTCAGCACCAAGCCCGAGGGTCCTGCCGTCCGTCTTGGCCTGGGCGAGATCAAGGACGCTGGCTCCGACGCGGAGGGTCTGATTCGGGCCCGCGAAGCGCACGGCGGCTCTTTCCCGGACCTGCCGTCCATCTACCGGGCGATCGACCCGACCGCGAACCGGGCGACGCTCGGCAAGCGCATGCTGGAAGCGCTCGTGGAAGCCGGCGCGATGGACGAGTACGGGCCGCGGCTCGGCATCAACGTCGTCAGCCGCGCCCTCGCAACCGCACCGTTCCCGGTGCCGCAGCTCGAGTGGTCAACGCTGGAGCGCGCGATCCGTCAGCGCGCCCGCATCGGCATCAGCTTCGGCACGCACCCGCTCGTGCTCCACCAGAACGAGGTCCGCTCGTGGGTGCCGGAAGGGACGATGAACCCTGGGCAGTTCCGGGCGTCGCTGTTGCCGGTGCAGGCGCTGCCGGACGTGAATGGCGCCCGCATCTCCACGCTCGCGCTCCTGGCGTCGGTGTCGACGCGGGCGTATCGGGGCGGGAAGCTCGCGCAGCTCACCCTCGAAGGCTCGTCTGCGCGGATCAACGGGGTCATGTGGAACGACCGGCTCGCCGAGCACCTCGAGTCGCCGCAGGGTTTGCCGCCGGCGGGTGCGCTCGTGCTCGCCCGCGGCAAGGTGTCCATCCGCGAGGTGGAGATCGAAGACCGCGAATCGGGGGAAGTCTCGACGACGATCCAGCGGGAGCTCACCGTCTCCTACCTGGAAGAGATCCGCGTCGCCGACGACGGCACCTACTCGCTCCCGGAAGCCCCGTCCATGGGCATCCGGTTCCCGAGCACCGAAGACCCAGACGTGCTTGCCGTGGCCACCGCCGACGCGGAAGCCACTGCAGCAGCACAGGCGGCCGAAGTGGCCCGACTGGAGCAGCTCCAGCAGGCGCAACTCGAAGTCGCCGCACGCGAAGCCGAACTCGCCGAGCACGCGACCGTGCCGCTCGTCGACGTCCGCACGGGCGCCGCGGTCCCGGTCGTCGCCGTCGACGCGAACCTCAGCTCTGCCATGGTGCGACTCCGGCTGCGCAACGCCGGGTTCGCGATCGACCTCGACCTCGCTGCGCAGATCGCAGCGGGGGAGGTGCGCGTGAGCGAGCTGCAGGGGTTCCCGATCCGAGATGACCGGACGGGGGATGTCGTCGCGTACGTCGTCGCCTCGCCCGAAGAGCCCACACCCGACGACCGTGACGCACGGGCAGACGCATCAGCGCCCGCCTCAACATCTGCCGCACACAGTGCCGGAGAACCTGCCGATTCGACGCTCCTGGAAGGGGCCATCTCATGACCAAGCTCTCCGAGCAGCAGCGCCTCGCCCGTGAAGCCGCGCGAGGCCACGGCGTCGCCGGCGCCTCCCAGTTCGGCTACCAGCAGCACTCCATTCCCAGCTCTGACGCGTTCATGGCCGACCCTGACGCGCTCACGCCGGAGCAGGAATCGGCGCTCGAGGAGCAGCTGCGCGAGGAGGAGCGGGAGGCGAACGAACGCGAGGAGCTGCGGGAGCAGAGCCGCGCCTCGATCCAGCGCCGCGCGGACCTCCTCCGGGCCGAGGGGTACGCGGACGCGCAGGCGACGCCGGACCCGTTCGACCCGGAGACCACGAAACACCGCCCGGAATGGTGGGCGCACTCGTTCGCGCACGCCGAGCAGGCCAAGGGCGGCGGGTACGACATCATGCCCGACGACTACACACCCGGCATGACCGAAGGACGTGCGCTCTCCGGCAACCGCCGCACGCACCGCATCAAGTACGAAGGGGCGGGAGTCCAGCTGCGGATGCCGAGCGCGACCAGCATCCGGAAGTACGCGAAAGAGCTCAAGGGGCGCACGTTCGACGTGCCCGTGGAAGCGAACACGCCCGCTGGCACCGTCATGGGGCACGTCCGGATCACTCCGGGCCCGAACGGCACCTGGAGCGTGTCGGGAGTGCGCATGCCCGACGGCCGCAACGAGTACGTGTCAGAGGCGGTGCAGGCGATCCTCGAAGACCGCCGGCCGTCGCTCGCGCTCGCGCAGACGCAGGACCTCCTCGAGCGGCGCCGGGAGCGACTCTTCGCGGCCGGCACGAAGCAGGCCCCGCCGAAGTACGCGTCGACGTTCATCGAAGGCATCGGCTACAACCAGTACTCGGCCGAGATGACGTTCAACCTGTCCGGCCGCCAGTACGGGTACAAGGTCCCACCGGACGTCGCGAAGAACATGCTCACGTCCAGCAACCCGGGACGCGCTTACGCGGCGCTCATCAAGGGCAAGCGCCGCCGGTTCGACGTGGTCGAGTGCCCGAAATGCCGCCGCTTCATCAACGAGGACACCGCCGACATGCACCAGTGCCACACCGGGCACCGGACGCCGACGCGGGCAATCAAGTTCCACCGCGCGCAGATCCTGGAAGCCATCACCGGCAAGCTCACCTCCCGCCAGCGGGAGCAGAAAGGCGCGCGCGAAAGCCCGTGAAGGCCGGTACGAGGACGCGGGCGCATAGGGAGGGCACACCGCCCTTCCACTCCATCCCCAGGAGCGCACCTCATGCCCGACCGCATCCACCACCTCATCCTCGACGTGCAAGCCGCCGGCTCGCCGATTCCGTGGGAGGTGGCGGGTGTCGGGTTGGACGCGCACGGGCGAGAGCGGTGGTCGTTCTCCCAGTCCATCCGCCCGACGGGCGCGGTGAACGACCACCCGCTCGGGGACGGTATCTTCCCGGGGCTCGCCGCGATCGACCTCGGCATCGCGGAAGAGCTCACCACCAGGGCAGCCCCCGGACTCGACCTGATCGTCCGGACCGGGGACACCCACCCGCAGTTGTATGCCTGGCTGCCTCGCACGCTCGGCCTCGCGGTGAACGGTGTCACGACGGTCAGCCCCAGCGAGCGGCCGTTCGGGATCAGCGCCCTGGATGTGCGCACCCTCGCCCGCGCATTCCAGTCCCAGCTGCGCCGAACGCGAGTGCCCGCGTAGGGAGACCAGGCGCCGAAGCACGACGCATCACCCCGCCAGAACCGGTCCCCGCATAGAGGAACCAGGCACCGAAGCATCACCCGCCGAACACGCTCCCCGCATAGGAGAGCAGGCAAGCTCCGGCCTCGCCGTCCGCAGCAGCACCTCCGCCGCCACGGAAACCCACACAGCATCAACCAAAGGAACAGCATCATGGCACTTCTCCCTTCGATCTTCGTCGGCAACCTCACCGCGGACCCGGAGCTGCGCTACACGCAGAACGGCATTGCCGTCGCGAACGCCACCGTCGCCGTCAACGACCGTATCCGGGACCCCCAGACCAACGAGTGGAAGGACGGCCCGACGACGTTCATGCGCTTCTCCGTCTGGCGCGACCTGGCCGAGCACTTCGCGCAGTCGATGCGGAAGGGCCAGGAGGTCATGGTCGTCGGCAAGGTGAAGCAGAGCGAGTACACCGACAAGGAAGGCAACAAGCGCACCAGCTTCGAGCTCGATGCTGAGCACGTCGCCGCCTCGCTCCGTTTCGGCACGACCGAGTTCCGCAAGTCGGCTCGTCCGGACCAGAACGCTCAGGCGCAGGCCCAGTACGGCCAGCAGGGCGGCAATGTCCAGCAGCAGGCGCAGGCCGCTCAGGCGCAGGGCTACCAGCCCGCGCAGCAGGCTCCTGGCCAGTACCAGGCCCCGCCCGCGCAGCAGATGCAGCCGCCTGTGCAGCAGCAGGCTCCGGTTCAGCAGTACGACCAGAGCCAGCAGTACGCGCAGCAGCAGCAGGGCCAGCCGGTCCAGCAGCAGGCCGCTCCCCAGCAGCAGGCAGTCCCCGCGGGCGTGCCCGCAGCCGGTGCGAACCCGTTCGGCGCTGGTGCCACGGACGGCATGTTCTAACTCCTGACCGCTGAGGGCCACCAAGCATGCCCCCGCCTGGTGGCCCTCAGTCCTACCTCCGTGAGAGGGCCACCGACGGTGCCACGCCAGCAGACCAAGATCCGAATCGAGAGAACTCGAGCCGGTGAGCTGGCGTGGCACCTTCGTCATCCCCGCACCCGCATGCTCACCCTCGTCGGCACCCTCGCCGTGGTCGTCGCTGTCGCGGTCGGGGCTTTCATCGTCCCCGGGATGCTCCCCCCATCCCCGACGGCACCGGTCGCGGCCAACACGTCCACCGCGGTCGAGCCCGCATCCACCATCCGCGTCACCGAAGCCTCCCCGTCAGCGACGACCCCGGCGCCCGCGACCCCGGCGAGCTCCGCCGCGCGCGACGCGGTCACCGAGCAGGTGAAGCTCGCCGACCAGCTCCTCGCCCAGTACCCAGCCCCGACCACGGACCAGGCGATGATCGACGAGCTCAAGACCGCCCGAGACACAGCCCAGGCGCTCCTCGATGACCCGGCGACGAGCGAGGCGAAGCTGATCACCGCGAACTCCACCCTCTCCGGCCACAACCAAGCCTTCCGTGTCCAGGCGCTCACCGCTGCGAGCAGCACGAGCGCCGACGGGCAGGGCGTCGTCGCCGCTCCCGTCGCCGAGCAGCCGCAGCAGCAGGACCCAGCACCGCAGCCACAAGCAGATGCCCCGGTTCAGGCGCCGTCCGCGCCCACCGCCGAGCGCGCATCCCAGTCCATCTCTGTCTCCTGCCAGGCGCCGTCCGCGTTCTCGATCACCTTCACCGCGTCCGGCGGCGGCACGGTCGAGCTGAGCGCTGCGGGGCAGTCCGCGACCGGCGCCGGGTCGGCATCCGTGACCGCATCCGGGAACCCCGGACAGTCGTTCTCCGCGTCGGGAAGCGCCGACGAGTCCGTGTCCGTTTCCTACTCCACGTCGGGAGCCGTATGCAGCTAGTGCAGTCCATCGTCGACCAGCTGACCATCCTCGCGACCGAACAGCCGGCGCTGCTCATCGGCGTCGTCGTCTTCGTCGTGCTCGTCCTGAAAGTCCTCACCGGCCCCCAGGGAGGTGGGAGCAAAGCCCGGGACCCGCAACGCCTCTACGGCAATCGTGACCGTCGCGCCGGGTTCGACCGCGCCGGTGGCCGATGCGAAGGGGAGTGGTTGCCGTTCGTGCGATGCACGAGGCCCGCGAACGCTGGCGACCACTGGCTTCCGCACTCCAAAGGCGGGGCCACGAGCGCCGCGAACTTCGTCGCCCTGTGCAGCATGCACAACCGGTCGAAGTCCGCGCGTGTCCCGTCCCGCTTCCAGACGGCGAGGCTGCAGTTCCGCCGTCGCAAGTACATGAGGGACCGCGCGCTCGTCACCGCTGGGCAGTGGTTCGGCCGCTGAGCTGCGGCTGGCGTCGCTCGCGCGCATAGGGCTGGCGGAGGTCCATCTTGAGCACACCTGATTCCCCACCCGCACCAGACGACAAGCCATCCGCCGGCGAACGCGCGAAAGCCACCGCGAAAGGCCTCGGCAAGGAAGCCGCCTCCATCGTCGCGGGAGCCGTCGGCGGCAAAGCCGCGGGCGGCGCTGCCGCTGCCGGCAAGGCCGCAGGTGCTCAGGCCGCGAAAGCAGGGGCGGAGAAGACCGCCGCGACAGGAGCGAAGAGACTCGCCGCCGACGCGGCCAGCAAGGGCAAGGACCGCCTCGTGAACGCCGCGAAGCAGCCTCAGTCGAACGCCTCCACACGCGGGGGCCTGGCCGGTGCCCGCGACGACGTGAAAGCTGCGTCCAAGAACCTCGCCCGAGGCGCCGCATCCGGGGCGCTCCAGGGCGCGACAAAGGGCGGCTGGGTCGGAGCCGCGATCGGCGCGGCTGGAGGTGCGGCCGCCGGGCTCGTCGACAACAAGGCCGGCCGGAACACACTCCTGCGCATCCTCGCGATGTTCGCGATCATGTCCCTCGCGGTCACCCTCCTCGCGGGAGCGCTCGTCTCCGCGACGGTGAATGCGTTCGCCGCGGCCCTCTCCAGCCAGTCCCAGGACACCGCGGCCGCCGCCGGTGCTGAAGCGTCTGAAATCCGCGACGCCCGGGCCGCGTCGGAAGGGTCCGCGACCCCGTGGCAGCTGACGCTCTGGATGGAGCGGGAGAAGCCCGACGTCGACTTCGACGCGCGCGCGTTCGACGCGGAACTCATCCGGCAGATCCCCGCCGACGACGACCGCGAGCTCATCGCCGGGGCCGTGCGCGACGGCGAAACCGGACGCCTCAAACTCGGCGACTCCGACGTGGACGAGGCCGCGCAAGAGACCGCCGAGACCGGATTCGTTGCGGCCCTCCTCGCGCTCTATGGCCCAGACGGAACCGCCGCGCCAGTCGATGCGGCGACCCCGTCCACGTCCCCGACGGCGACGGCGACGACCGAAGCCACACCCACGGCATCCGGCGCTCCTACGGAGACTCCTGCCGCCACCGCCCCTGAGGCGACACCGACCACCACTGGCACGCCCGCAGCGACAGTCACCGAGACGCCAGCGCCGACAGCTCCGCCCGCCGCCCTCAGTGCTGGACCGCCCGGGCACCTCGACGAGGGGACGGCCAAGACGGCGTTCACGACCGTTCGAGAGTGGGCCCTCGCCATCGGCAACACCTGCGGCGACGCAGGAGCCGGATCCATCACCGCGCCCGCATCCGGTGACGGCAGTGGCACGGTCGACGTCAACGGGCTCACCTCTGACCAGGTGTCGAACGTGCGCGCCATCATCGGGGCGACCAAGACGATGTTCCCGACGGCCGACACCCGCTGGGCAGGCGTCGTCGCTATCGCAACCGCCTACCAGGAGTCGACGCTCGTCAACATCGGCTACGGCGACTACGAGACCGGGGGAGTCCTCAACCCGAACGGCAGCCCCACCACCTCCATCGGCCTGTACCAGCAGCAGGACTCCTGGGGCACACGCGAACAGCGACTCACCCCCGCGTGGGCGACCGGTAAGTTCCTGTCCGTGCTCCGCGCCGTGCCCGGATGGCAAGGGATGGAGCTCGCGAAAGCCGCGCACGAAGTGCAGGTGTACGCGCTCCAGTACTACGACAAGTACAACCAGGCGCAGCCGCTCGCCGAGAAGCTCTGGGACGCGTACGAGAAGACCTCACCCGCCATCCCGCTCCCGGGCGATCTCACCGGTGCACCCAGCGCCGGCGGTGACGGAGCGCTGCCAGGCAAGAGCCAAGGCGGGGTCGCGTGCGCGGAGTCCGGCACGTCCGTGGGCGCGGTCACTGGCGGGGTCGCGTACCCACTGTCGCTGGATGACCCGTACCACCAGATCACCGACTTCTTCGGCCCCCGCTGCTGCGTCGGCTCGTCGTTCCACCGCGGCGTCGACATCCAAGGCATCGAAGGTTCTGCGCCGATCTTCGCGATCTCCGCGGGAACGGTCACCGAGTCCGCGTACGGGTCCGGCGCTGGCAACTACGTCACCGTGCAACACGCGAACGGCGTCTCCACGTCGTACTGGCACATGGTCGCCCCGTCCCCGCTCAAGGTGGGCGACAAGGTCCCGGCCGGCCAGCAACTCGGCACCGTCGGCGACACCGGGTCCAGCTTCGGCGGGCACCTGCACCTCGAGACCTACGACCAAGCGGGAGGAAAGGTGAACCCAGTGACCACCTTGAAAGGCATGGGGCTCGACCTGTGCGCGTACAAGATCTCCGGCATCTCCTCGAAACAGACCTGCGGATAGGACCCGACCATGACCACCACCAGACTCCGCCTCATCATCGTCGGCGCCTCCGTCGTCCTCATCGTCACCATCTCCGCCATCGCCGCCTGGGCGATCAGCGCGAACCAGCTCCCGCCCACCGCCGTACCCACCCCGGTCGCGACCGTTACCGACACTGCCGCCCCGGTAGATGAGAACCGGGAACCTGTCGAGCACGTCGAACCCGAAGCCGGGGGAGACGCCGGACACGACCACGACCACTCCGCAAAGAGCGACCTCCTCTCCGGCACCGACCAAGCCAGCATCGACGCGTGGCTCACCTCCGCGCTGCCTGAATGGGTGACGTTCGACTCCACCGAAGCCGCCGAAGACCGCGCGGCCCGCCTCGAGCCGTACTTCACGCCTGAACAGATCTCCGTGGACCCGCTCCTTGCGCGCAGCGACCTCGGCATCTCCAACTCCGGCTACAAGGCGACCGTCACCGTCCACGACGTCACCTACCCCGCCCTGATCGCGCCACCCGAAGACGAGACCGGCCTCATGACGGAGGCCTGCTACAAAACCGTCGTCGACTACACCGCCAACTGGACCACCGGCTCCAGCAACGACGCGACCCGGTTCGGCGACAACTCCTGGATCATCTGCGTTCCCGTCGACTTCAGCAGCGGAGCGATGGCCTTCAGCGGGAAAGCCACGTCTGTCAGGGAGCCAGACATCGACTTCACGCCCTAGGACGTCTTGGCGTTCGGTCCTGTGCTGGTGCGCGTCTCTTGGGTCTTGTTTCCGAGTGCATCTGCTGGTGACAGACCGAGGGCCTTGCCGAGGAGGAATCTGACGCCGCGACGGCACCGAAGGCACGTTTGACGGGCCCGAAGGCAGCCACTTCCTCGGGCACATCGAGTGTGCACTCGGGTGTCTCGAGTGGGCAAGACTTGAGTGCGCTGAGGGCTGACGACGGTTTTACCTAGCTGGCCAGTAGACAGAAAGCGATGATCGCTTGATGGACAGGAAGCAGAGGCTTCTTGAACCGGTGCCCGACGAATGCGGAATGCTCAATGGCATCGGCGCTCACTTCATTGCCCCGCGTGAATGGCGGGCAGGGTAGGAAATCGACACCCTCGGGAGCCGTGTCGAGAAGAGCACCCGTGATTCGATAAGGCGCAAGTTCGCGGCCATGCTGGCCAACAGCGTCAGTGAGAACCACATCGGCCGCTCGAATGGCTTCGCGGAGGTCCTCTGTGTGCGTGGAACCTGGGCTCGCGAGGTTGGCCGGACAGCACTGAACGAGGTCCAAGTCGAGTGCACGAGCCGCTTCCTGCCATCCACGGGCGATGTTCCCATCGGCGCCAACAAACAGGTACCGAAGACCATCGAGGTCTCGTCTTGCACGAAGCGCGTAGAGGTCAGAAAGAACCTCACAGGGATGATTCTCACGGGTCATGGCATTGACGACCGGGACGGCGTGGGTCGCCGCCAGCTCTTCCAGCACACTGAGATCGGGATGACGGACCACGAGCGTGTCCGCCCAAAGCGCCAGGTACTGCGCAACGTCGCTGAGGCGTTCCGGCTTGTCGAGAGTTTCGCTCGGGAACACGATCGGTTGCAAGCCCATCAGGGATGCGCCGCGCTCGAAGGTCACACGTGTTCGTAGGCTCGACGGCGGAAAGAACATGACGGCCGTTCCCTTGAATGACGGACCCGAGTCTGTCTCATACGCGTCCGCGAGGGAGAAAACCTCGTCGACTTGGGGACGTGACCAATCGTCGAGTCGTAGCAGGCTGCTCATCGAATGATCGTAGGTGCAGCTAGAGGTTGTCGGGTACCTGCACCTAGTCTGCGGGTGTGACGATCACGATCCGCCTTGCTCAGCCAGAGGACATTCCTGACGTCCGCTACGTGGGGACCGTCACCTGGCCTTTCACCTACGGGCCGGTCAAGGTGCCGCGTACGTGATGTCAGGCTTAGACGAGTTCTGGAGCGTTGAGGCGATCGGCTCTGCCATCCAAGCTGGCGATGTCGACGTGGCGGAGTCGGCTGACGGCATCGTTGGCATGGCCCACGTGGAAGAGCTGGGTGGCGACCTGGTTCTGTGGAAGCTCTACGTCCTTCCAGGCCAACAGCGTCACGGGCTCGGCAGAATGCTGGTCCGCGCCGCGAAGGACCGCGCGCGCGTGCAGGGCAAGAATCTGTTGACGGAGTACGAGTCGAGCAATGAACGCGTTCGTGGCTTCTACCTCGGAGAGGGATTCAGCGCGGCTGCGGCCCCGTGGCCCGGGACCGATGCAGTCTGGCTCAGATGGGCGTGCGTCGCGGAGCAGGCCTCAGACTCGCCGCCCTAGCCTGTCCTGAACACTCCTGTCTCGACCAGCCCTGCACCAATCGCCCGTGCGTGCTCACCGCTATCTTGCAGCACTCCCCGGTCGGGAGATCTTGTCGGGTTGGTCAGCATCGACCGAACAACGCAGTCTCCGGGAGATTCTTCGGTCTCAATAGTGCGTTATTGGAACGAGCATTCATTTGACCGGGAGCTAGCCTCGATCTTTCATCGGGCTTGTTGCTGCAGCGAGACGAGCGTCGGTGCGCTCGTTCGGGTCTGATTCTGCCGGGTGGGTACGACAATGAGTCGCGTGTCGCTGCGGGGGCGGGTTTCCAGGCCGTGGTGTTCCGGGTCGTGGGTGGGCTGAGGGCTCCCGGCGTCAGCCGGGGGCTCATGCGTGAGCGCGGAGCCTGCTGATCGCGGTTAGAGCTGTTGCCGCCCACGCGGCCCGGTGGGAGAGGTGCAGGATTGTGCGGCGTGCGGTGCGCGCGATCGCGGCGGGGATCGAGAAGAGCCCTAGGCGTAGCCGTTTCGGTTCCCAACGCAGGGCTTTCTGGTGAGGGTGGGCGAGCAGTCCCATCCGTGCGGTGAGGTCGGTGGCGAGGGCGACGAGGAGCACGCCGATGTCCCCGAGAGCGTCGTCGCCCTACGCGAGAGCGATCGCGAGGTCCGCGATCATCTTGCCCGGATCGTCGATCGCGAACGGTTTGCGCCACGGCGCCAACGCTTCCGACAACTCCCGATCCAGACCCGTCGCGGGAACCGTTTCTGTCAGCAGCACACCGCCCGCCTGGCCGACCGCGGCAATGGGCGCGGCGTCGACGTGAACGCGTGGATACGCTCCGATATTCTTCACCCTGAAGGTGCCCTTTTTTTTGCGGACGATCAAGCCTCTCGACAAGCCTTATTCTCCAAGATCAGGAGCACTTTCCTCACTCACGCGGCGGACAGAGAGCCGACAAGCGCGGAAGCCCGAGACTATGCCCGGCTTGCAACTCGGTGAGATCGAGACGCGCCGGCCGCGAGCGCCGAAACAGATAGCTGTGCACCTCGCGGCGTCCGAGGGTCCGCCTCAGGGGCGCTGGAGCGGTTCCGCGTCAGCGAGATCACGTAACGCTGCAATGTGCCCGTCGAATGCCGCTCGTCCTCGAGGGGTCAGTGAAACGGTGGTGGTGCGACGGGAGTCCGACCGTTCGAGCGATGCCTGCTTCGAGGTCTGTACATAGCCGATTTCGATGAGGTTGCGGATGGTCTTCGACAGGTTCGCTTCACTCACTCTGAGGGCACCGACGAGGGTGCCGAAGTTGGCGGCCTCCAACGGTCGGAGTAGCGCGCAGAGTCGCAACCGCGTCAGAGCATGGATCGCCTCATCGAAGCGTGGTTCAGTTGGCACGCCGCAGGTCCCGGGCGTAGGACCTGTCGTAGATCGCTACGCCGACGAGCATGACTATGAACTCGGCGGACGCCAAGGCGATGATCCAGGAGAGTTCGCCGTTCGATGCGAGCACCAGGGAGGCGACGAAGGCTGCGGCTATCGTCGTGCACAGCACCATGAGCACCGCCAGACTTGCCGGGCCGGCTGGACGGTTGGTCGAAATCCCGGTTCGCTTGCGAAATTGGTGCTCGATGCCGAAGAGAGCGAGGGCGGCAAGCCCGGTTACGACGCTCATCAGACCGGCAACGCCTACGGCCGGCGCGGCGATCATCGCGGCCACCGCGAAAGCCTGCGCCGGAGCAACCCACCAAGTTTCAGCAGTGAACCGCTCAGCCAGTCGGCGGCGATCCGCACCGATCGCACCAAGCGCCTCGCGAGCGGATGCTGCGCCACGCGAGTCTGAGTGCGAACTGTCCATACAAACGAGTGAAACACTTGACTCCCAGTTAAGCAACTCGACTCGTCTTTGAGATCTGCGTGCAGATCGTGGCCACTCAGACGTTTCTCAGCCGTCGGTGATAAGACACTGAGCGATCACAGAAGGCCGCCACGGAGCGGTCAACTCCACATCGAGGTCGGCCCCTCGGCTGTGAGTTGCGGCGATGAGGGGCTTCTTCTCGGCTGCGCTGAATGTCGCGCCCATTGAAGGCGAACCCTTGAAAGGGAAGGCCCTTGGCGTCGCGAGCCGTCCCCTGCCGTTCAGCTGGCTGCGGGTCGTACGGCGCGCAGCGTGGCGTGATGGAGAAGCCCGGGTTCGATGACGAGGTTGATCGCGACGTGGGTGAGGATGGCGGGAATGATCACCCGTTCTGATGCCACGTAGACCAGAGAGAGCAGCACCCCGAGCGCGAAAGTGGAGCAGAGAACAGGTGTTGCGATTCGCCAGCTCTTAGCCTCGATCTTTCATCGGGCTTGTTGCGGCGGTGAGTTGAGCGTCGGTGCGCTCGTTCGGGTCTGATTCTGCCGGGTGGGTACGATAATGAGTCGCGTGTCGCTGCGGGGGCGGGTTGAATCGCCCCGGGTTTGTTGGAGGCTCGGTTAGCCCCGTTCCGTCTGTCTGATGGCGGGCGTTCGTGCGGCGATGAAGTGTT
>NZ_JADKSL010000010.1:0-154329 GCF_015351275.1 Pseudoclavibacter sp. VKM Ac-2867 | reverse complement strand
CGCTGCAACCACCCGCGCAACGTGTCAGCAGGGATCCCGAGCTGCTGTCCGACCCTCGTGCAGGCGCCACGGCTTCCACCTGGCTGCTCGCGAGACTCCAGCACGAGCCGCACCGCTCGTTCCTTCAGCTCCGGCGGGTATCTCCGATTGCTTGCCGTCATGGTTCCGTCCCCTTTCCAGGGAGTCAGGAACCTCCAATAAACCCGGGGCGATTCGGTGCTTCACTCGACGGTTGCATCTCGCGTGGACGGCGTCAACAGGGTTTGATTCGTCGAGGCCGCCGCCTTCTTCGCCCATGAGCTGTAAGTGGTACATCCAGACCGACCCATCACCTCCCGGTGACGAACGTGGCCTCG
This sequence comes from Pseudoclavibacter sp. VKM Ac-2867, assembly GCF_015351275.1. NCBI lineage: Bacteria > Bacillati > Actinomycetota > Actinomycetes > Micrococcales > Microbacteriaceae > Pseudoclavibacter > Pseudoclavibacter sp. VKM Ac-2867. Next base: position 153,973 of record NZ_JADKSL010000010.1, on the reverse strand, counting down.
AACGCCGACCGCTCAGCCGGAAGCGTTTGGACGCATTCCTCATCCCGGTCCGTGAGCACCGCCATCCATTCGGACAACTCATCTTCCTTGTTTTCCTGGATCGGGGCGCGGCTGCGCTGCAGCCGGAGTCCCGCCGGAACAGTCGGAGGCATCGTAGGGCCCTCGAAATCTTGCGGTTGGGCCCGGAAGGTATTAGCTGGCACTGATCCATCAACCATGAATCAAACCTGCCGCATCTCCTCTTCATGAGCTTCCCATCACTGATGTCCGGCCAGACCGTGCAGCCTATCCGCGTGTCATCGAGACGCGGGCACGTCCCCGAAGCACGCACACCGGCTCCCCGCATAGGAGGGCATGGTCAGAACTGCGAAACCTCCGAAGTCGATCGAGATCCGCGACAACGACACCCTGCCCGACGTCGTGCGCGCCACCCACATCGCGTTCCTCATCCTCAAGGGCACGAAGGTCGGGTCCTGGAAGCACCTCGTCACCAACACTGAGGCGATCGCGAAGGTGCGGCTCACGCCCGACCAGCAGGCGTGCCTGGACCGGAACCTGAGCGTGGTCTCGCTCATCTCCGTGGACCCGCAGCGGATCGTTGCGGTGTGTGCGGACTGCGGGCAGGTGTCGTTCCTCGGGCGCACTCAGGACGGGAAGGCGCAGGCCGCCCCGTCGAAGTGCATCCTCACGCGCGGCTGCGTCGGCAAGCCCATCAAGACCCCGCTGACCTCGAAAGCGAAGCCGAAACACGAATCAGCGACGGGGCCCGAAGAGCCAGAGCGCGTGCCGGCACCTGCCGAGGCGGCACCGCTGACGATCGTCCAGCCTGAACTCGAGCTCGGCATCCCTGCGGGAGTCCCGGCGTGACCACGACGTTGATGTCCACACGAGTCGGGACGGTCGAGCTGACCGGGTCCATCACGCAACCCGAACTCCGACTCCGCGTGCCCCTGGACGCGCCGCTGCCGCTCGATGGGAGCCGCACCTTCCAAGGCTGGGTGAAGGGTCTGCCCGGCCGGGCCTACGACCGGTCGACGCGGTCGTGGACGATCACGGGGCTCGGCTTCGAGCATCCCAGCGAGGAGCTCGCGAAGCTCGGCCTGTGGATCGACTACCCGCAGAACGGGCCCCTCGTCGGCTACTCCCTCGAGGACCTGACCGCGCCCATGGCTCGGCACGCGCCCGACGGGTTTGGTCTGCACATCCGCCCTCGCCTCCTCGGCAAAGACCTCGCCGGCGACCTCCTCGGCTGGGGCGCCGTCTGGAACAAGGACGAGGAATGGTTCGAGCTCCCGCACACCGACGCGACCGTGCGCGGCACCCTCCGAACCGGCGTCGTGTGGCCCGCCGACACCCTCGAAAAATCCTTCGCCGCCCGCGCTCCACTCCCAGTCACCGGATTCGAGGCGTTCGCGGCAGCGCTCGGCAGCGCGCCCGACTTCGCCGCGCTCGGGGGAACTGAGGCGCTCAAGGAATGGCTGTCGTTTATCCCCGACTGGTTCAGGATGGACCTCTTCGAGTACCAGACGCTCGGTGTCCTCTCCATCGCGCTCGGGCACCGCCTCCTCGCTGATGACATGGGACTCGGGAAGACGAGCCAGGCTCTCGCGGTCGCCGCCGTCCTCGGCGCTGAGCGGATGCTCGTCACCTGCCCGTCCGTCGTCACGGGCGCGTGGAAGGGCGAAGCCGACAAGGTCGGGATCCTCGTCAACGGGGCGATGGACGGCGGCACAACGCTCGTCGTCAACCCGAAGAAGATGAAGCGCGACAAGCCACTCGAGCTGCCCGAAAAGGGCCTCGTCGTCGTCCCCGACTCCACGCTCGTCGCCCGTCCGGAACTCGTCGAGCAGCTGCGGGCATGGGCGCCAGACCTGTTCGTCTACGACGAAGCGCACCGGGCGAAGACGCTCGGCTCGAAGCGCGGCACCGCCGCTCTCAAGCTCGCATCGTCCTCCAAGCGCACCATCCCCGCGACCGGCACACCCATGTTCGCGTCGCCGTCGGAGATCGCCGCTCTCCTGGAAATGGTCGGGATGCTCGGCCCGCTGTTCGGGAGCCGGGATGAGTTCCTCAAGCGCTACTGCACTCAGGATCCGTTCGGCCGATTCCGCCCCCGCCGCGGCGCCCTCGAAGACCTCGGCAACCAAATGCGCGCGCACGTGTGGGTGCGGCGCATGAAGACCGACGTCCTCAAGCAGCTGCCCGGCAAGTTCCGCAACGCCGTCGCCCTGGAAGTGCCGCTCGCCGAGTACCGCCGTGCGCACAAAGACATCGCCGAGAAGATCCAGGGGTGGGTCGACAAGGTCGTCTCCGAGACGGGGGATGCTCCAACGGACGAGATGGTCGCGGAGTATTCGAAGGGCGTCATCCGGTTCGTCTCCAAGCTCCGCGTCGCCGCGGGCCTCACCAAGATCGACGCCGCCGCTGAGTACGTGCGACTACACGACACCGCCCCCGACGAGGACGAGCTTCACACGCGCCCACTCATCGTCTGGTTCTGGCACCGGGAGGTCGGCGCCTCGCTCCGCGAGAGCTTCACCAAAGACGGGCGTCCGTTCGCGGTCATCGACGCCGACACGAAGTTCGAGGTCAAGGACCAGATCGTGGCTGACTTCCAAGCCGGGTCGACCGCGATTCTGCTCGCGTCCATCCCCGTCGCGAACGCCGGCATCACCCTCACCCGAGCGCAAGACATGGTCTTCGCTGAACAGGACTGGACGCCGGCGATCCTCAGCCAGGCCGAGGACAGGGCACACCGCATCGGCCAGACCGAAAACGTCCTCGCCACCTCACTCATCGCGCTCGGCACCCTCGACGAGCACATCCAACGATCGCTCGAGAAGAAGGGCCACACACTCGGCGCGGTCTACCAGACGGACAGCAACGTCGCCGTGCTCGACAACAGCAACGACGACCTCATGAGCGCCGCCGACGTCATCCAGCAGATGGTGGACGAGCTCATCACGAAGCAGCGCCGGAAACCACGAGCTCGCGCGGCCGCGTGAAACTCCGCCGCACACAGTCCCGGTGAACACCGGACCAGAGGAGCACCACGCATTACCACCGCAGACGATCGCCGCGAGCAAGCGCGAGGCAACGGCGTCGGCCAGGCTGGCCAGTTCGGACACCAGCAGCACAGCGCACCAGCCGTGCTCGACACCGGCGATGAGACCCCGCCCCTGGCGGACGTGCCGACACCGACGGTGTGGGTCGGGCTCACGCACTACAACGCTCGGGGCAAGGTGACGGGCTACTCCGAGGACGAACGTGTCAATCCGGAGGTGGTTCGCCCGATCCTCGACTCCTGGCCGATCGCCGCCGTCGAGGAGCTCGGTTCCGACGATCCGGAAGAGGCCTTCGAACAGTTGGCCGGCGCGATCGCCGCGGGCGGACGGGTCTCGTGGAAACCGGGCGAGCGCGTTTCGGCGTCGGCGACTCCAGACACTGCCGAACTCACCACGTACATCGCCGCACGCAAGGCCGATGAAGCACGCCGCGGCGCTGGGACGGTCGAGTCCGAGCGCGTCCTCGCCGCCGTCGAAGCGACCTCGCTCGACCTCGCGAAGCACGCCGGCCGGTACCAGGCCCAGGTCGGCGCCACCGCGGCGTCTATCGCTCGCCAGCTGCACCCGGATGCGAAGGAAGTGCTCGTCGGCACGAACGACCTGACGGGCGAGTACACGCTCGTCGGTGTCCGAGGTCGCGACGGCGCAGTGTCGACCGACCGAATCCCGGGAGACGACCGACTCGAATCATGCCTGCAGGAGATGCCCTGGGACAGCCCCCAGTGGCTCACCTTCATCGACGAAGACGAAGCGGACGCCGACCTCCGCGACGAGCACGGCGCCGCATACACCCTCGACATCACTGAAGTCCACACCGACGCGAACGCCCGCCTTTACGAGATGGAGAACCCCGCATGACCATCAGCAACGACGCCACGCAGCGCCGCGAAGCATCCCGCGGCAACGGCACCACCGGCGGCCAGTTCGGGCACCAGCAGCACTCGGCACCGGCTCCGCTCGTCATCCCCGAGCCCGGTGATGGGCTCCTGGCGAAGGCCCGCGCGAACCGGGAGATCGACCTCACCGACGACGTGCGAGGCTTCGACGACGAACGCATCTCGACGATGACCCTGATGAAGTACGACCCGGCCGACATGGATTCGACGCTCGTCCTCAACTACAACGAGAACCCGAACTGGGACAAGCGGTTCACGCATGAGCAGTTGCAGAAGCATGACCTGCTCATCGTGGACGCGTACTCCGACTGGTTCGACGCGGACGTGGACGACTTCGAGTACCAGGAGGACGGAGACTCGAACCTGAGCCTGTCCCTCGCTTCGAGGATTCCCGACGCCGAGCTCTCCGAAGCAACCGTTGGCCAGACCGCGTGGAACCTGCACGCCCGGTTCGCGAACGAGACCGACCCCGGCACGTTCGGGAGCGAGTACATCGGCACGGAAATCGACCGGCGCATCGAGACCGCCGAGAACCGAAACATCCGCACCGGCATCCACGAGTGGACGCACAACCGAGGGCACGCCGGCGTGGGCATCACCTACCGCGAAAAGGCCGCGTACTTCCGTGGCGGCGACCACCTCATCAAGATCGACCGCGACGGCGCCCACTGGCGGGCACACATCCCACTCGAGCTCAACAACACCCGCGGGCGCGAGTTCGACCAGGCCGAAGCCGACGGCCAGTACGCGTGGACCCGTCACCTGCCCGCCGAGACCGCCGCCCGCACCAACGGCATCACCGAAGGAGCATGACCATGACGAACATCAGCCAAGCCGCTCAAGCCCAGCGGGACGCCGCCCGTGGCAACGGCGTCGCCCACGCCGGCCAGTTCGGACACCAGGCCCACACAGCTCCCGGAACGTCCGAGGCTGAGCCTGCGCACGCAATTCCCGTGCCGGTCATGACCGAGCTCATCGACCCCGCGGACATCGAAGCCGGCGACCAGCTCGACATGTCCCGGCTCGCAGCGGCGTACCTCGAGCGCAACCCGGAAGACGACGACCTCGTCGAGGACTTCGAGCTCAACTTCCAGCGCGGGCCCCGCACCGTCTCCGTGGTCACACACAACGACGGCGAGGTCTACGTGATGTTCGCTGACACCGACGAGTCCAAGAGCGCCCGATGGGACTTCCGCCCAGGCCACTCTCCGCGGAATCCCGACCGGGCACCGGCGCGAGTTCTCAACGTCGCCGAGGAGACCGCGATTGAGCAGAAGCGGGAAGCGCTCTACCAGCGTTCCCAGGGCTTCTGGCGCCGCCGCAGCGAGCTCGAGCACGAAGCCGCAGTGACCGCAGCGAGCCTGGTGCGCATGTCCGTCCCCGACGCGAAAGCCGTCCACGTCCTCCGAGACGAACACGACGGACAATTCCGCTTCGGCACGCTCGAGCTCCGCGACGGAACCTTCGTGCCGTTCGACGACCTCCAAGAGCGACCCGACCACGAGGAGATGTCGTCAGGCGTGAACGCGATCCTCGGCGAGATGGACCGCGGCGAGCCCGAATGGCTCTGGAGGAATGCCACCGACAAAGACGATCCCGACTACGTCGATTTCACCGCGCGTGGACTTGACGAGCACCCGTACCAGCTCGACATCGCCCTCACCCTCGAAACTGGAACGGACGACGACGCATGACCTCAACCGCAGACGCACGACGCGAGCAGGCGCGAGGCAACGGCGTGGGCCACGCCGGCCAAGTCGGCCATCAGGCCCACTCGGCACCTGGCTCGTTCGATCCCGGCACGACGGCCCCACCCGCCGAAGCCCCGTCGAGCGTGAACGCCTGGGCGGAAACTCTCGCCGAGAAGCTCCGCGCCGACAAGTCCAACGACTGGTCGGAGGAGCTCGCGCAGCTCGACGCGGCCCGCGCGCACGAAGGCACGAAAGAAGGCGCCGGCGACAAGGCGCAGGAGTCGTTCAGGAACCTCTTGGAGGTCGACCCCGCCGAGGGATACGCGACGTACCAAGGGTTCGAGCACGACATCAAGAGCGCCGAGTACCCCCGGTTGGCATTCCGCCCAGCCGACCCGGACGACGAGGAGTCCTACGCGGCGTTCATCGACCCCTACACCGGTGCAGAGTGCGAGATCCGCGCCGTCGACATCGCGGAGCGCTGGACAACGTTCGACGGCTTCGAGTACGTCGAGATCGACCCCGACGATCCGTCCATCGGTTTCGACTACGACGGCGAGGCGGAGTTCGAAGGGCTCGTCTACCAGTCCGAGAACTCAGACAAGCCCGTGCGACTCCCGGAAGGGTGGCGGGAGCGGTAGCGGTCACGCTCATTCGGCGGTTCGGCGGCGCTTCCTGGCAACGCTCGCCACAATCCAAGTGCCGACCGCCGCAGTGGTAGCCGCGACGACAAGCCAGAACCTGGCCGCATCAGAGACCGAAACGAGGTCGGCTCCGGACCCGCGGCCAGGCATGCGGACGAGGGCATCTGCGCCGACGCTCGCGCCATAGATTGCGAAGGCAGCGCCCGCCGCTGCGAAGAGGATGACTGGAATTGCCAGTGAGATCGCGAGCAGCCACGGAAACGACCTTGGGGTCTCGCTCTCTGTCATAGCAGCCCACGTTATCGCTCATCTGTTCGCCGCACCCGTGGTCCGTGGGCGACGCGCGAGGTGTCTTCCCGGCCGTGGGTCCCGGCGCGCATAGGACAGGGGCACGACCGAATCCACTCGTTCGTGCCCCTGTTGCCGTCTGGAAGGCCCGCCCATGAACCTGCTCGAGCAGATCCTCGTCGCCAACGACTACGAGCTCGTCAACGACCCCGGCCTCATCACCGGCGTCCGCCCGGACGGGACCCGCCTGTCGATGCTGCGCTGGTCCAACACGAAGCACGCCGAAGCCGTCCTGATCCCACGCCACTACGTCGTCGTGTGCGGCATCGGCGGACGCTGGCGGCTCCCGACGGTGGAGTGGGAGCGGTTCCTGCCGGTCGAAGAGCAGACGCCTCGGAAGACCGCCGACATCATCGCGGAGTTCAATGAGGTCTTCGCGCCGATGTTGGAGTTACCAACCGACGAAGGGGCGACCATCCTCCGCGGCGCCGGCGAGCGGTACGACATGGGCGCCATTCTCGACCGGTCGGCGCGCACCGCAGGCCTGAGCACGACCCCGTTCATGGGGCGGAAGAAGCCGGTCCACGCACCGTCCGGCGCCGAGTACCGCGTGTACGGGGAAGGGCGACGCCTCGTCGCGTCCCGCCACAAGAGCGACGTCGAGTCGTCAAAGGCGCTCGTCGGCCGCGACTGGGATGACGTCACCGAGTGGCTGAGGGAGACCGTGGTCTGAGGCCGGCTGGGGCCGTCAGGCGCCGGTGGCGTAGACGTTGTTGGACACTCTGTCGGAGCCCTCGCGCGGTTCTTGTCCGTCGGGCACGACCTGGAACTGGGGACCGTCGCCGATCCGCGCGCTCGAGATGCCATCGCCCCCGCTGCAGGACCCACTCCACTCCCGAGCGTCTGCGTACTGGAGGAGGCACACTTCGAACTCGTCGGTGCCCGCAGCGAGCCACAGCTGCGATCCTTCGTATTCGCCGACCCACCTGATGGATTCCGTGTCGAACCCGTCAAGGGTTTGGTTCTCGAGATCTGCAGGGATGGGCATGTCGATAGAGGGAAGGTTGTCGAGGTCGGCGTAGGTGGACGCACTCCCGGAGCATCCAGCCGTGGCCCCGAGTAGAAGGAGCGCGGCACCGGCCAACATCATCACCTTCGTCGTGTGAGCCATGCATCCATGGTTGCACCGACCTGCGTACGGACCTGGAAGGCCCCGCATAGGAGGGCGACCGACCTGAGGAGCTCACCCGTGTCCGACATCCAGCCTGTCGAGGCTCCCGCCTCGAACCTCGTCCAGCCGATCGCCGTCGTGCCCGGCACCCACTTCGAGACCATCGCCGCCGTCGCGATCGCGTCCAACCTCACCGCCGCCCATGCGGACCTGGATGCCGAGCCGTGGAAGGCGTGGCTGTCCCGCGCGTTCACGAAGACGGTGCGCCGCATCTCCAAGCCCGCCGACGCCCGGTTCATCGCTGAGCTCAGCGCCGCCGACCCCGCCAGCCGATCCTTCACGGTCGGGGGAGCGACGGCGTACGCGTTCGCGCCGATGGGGTATGACGACTTCCCGAAACGGCTCCGGCAGCTGCGCGTGGCAGGCCTCGACCTCGAGCGTGACGGCGGCTCGTTCGGCATGACCCCGGCCGGGCACCTCGTTCGACCGGAAGTGGTTGTCAGCAACGACGTGCAGTTGACGACGGGGAAGACGTCGGCGCAGGTGGCGCACGCACTCATGGTCTGGCTCGTCGAACTCCGTTTGACCGGGCGCGCTGCCTTCCTCGCCTGGAGGGAGGAACCGGCTCTTGCCCTCTGCGTCGCCGATCTTGACGAGATTTCGGGCGACCCGGCGCAGTCCATCACGATCGTCGACTCCGGCCTCACCGAGATTGCGCCCAAGACCGCGACGGTCCGCGTCTTGCGCCCATGAACCGGGCTTCGCCGCACACAGTGCCCGTGACACCCGAGGGAGCACCATGAGCCATCACGCAGACGCCCGGCGCGAGCAAGCGCGCGGCAACGGCGTCGCCCAGGCCGGGCAGTTCGGCCACCAGAGCCACTCCGCGCCTGGCGCGTTCGATGTCGGCGCAGGAGACGCCACCGAGGCGCGCTCGGCGGAAGCGTCGATCGACGTGCTTGTGGGCATGTACGGGCGTCCCACTCCGCGGCACCGCAAGGATCAGAGCTACGAAGTCCCGGGCATCCTCAACGTGACCATTCCGGTCATCGACACCGAGGATGCACCCCGAGCGATGACGCTCACTCGCCCCGGAGACCCCGACGGCCTTCGTGAGATCGTGCTCCACGACGGGCGCCTGTTCACGACCCGCGGACGCACGCCCGCGGAAGCCCTCGCCAACCACGACCGCGTGCGCACCAGGCCGTGGCTGCCACAGGAACCGCGGCCATGGCTGCCCGAGGACAACTTCGCCCTGATCCAGGACGAGATCGACCGGGACTGGGTCGTCATCGACGGTCTCGTCTACGAAGCCCTCCCGGAACCGACGCTGCGGGTGTTCAACGGCGTCGTCAACATCGACGACCACTCGGGTATCAGCGGTCGAGGATCCGACGGGCGAGGGTTCCTCCGCGACCCGAACCGGTACCGGCTCGACGAGTACGAGCAGGCCGTGGCGGTCGCAGCGGCCGAGCGGGAGCTGGACGAGTACGACCACAGCATCCGCCTCGACTTCGGACCCGCGATGGACGAGTACCAGTCCGAGTACCGCAGGCCTCCGGCCCTCGACTACGACCGAAGTCGTCGCCGCCCCACCGAGGAGCGAACCCCGGAGGCGTACGCCGCTGACCTCGAGCGGATGCGCGCGAGCATGGCGAAAATCCCCGGCGCCATCACCCGCGTTCCAGACGGGTTCGGCGGCACCCGCGCCCGCGTCGACTGGAGCCTGTTCTCCGTCGACCAGGAGGACGACTACAACCGCCTCGTCCAGGACTCCGAAGAGGGCAAGCGCTGACCCCGGCGTGCCCAATCACAACCTCGACCACCAGCACAGGAGCAGACCAGCATGACGAACCAGACCGACGCACGACGCGAGCAGGCACGAGGCAACGGCGTCGTCCAGGCAGGCCAGTTCGGGCACCAGGCCCATTCGGCGCCGGGCGCGTTCGACAACAGCTGGTGGGGGCAGGAGGAGGAGGAGCCCGCGGACACGATCGCTGCAACCTCCATCGACGTGTCGGTGCGTCGATTCGGCCTCCCCAGTAGCAGGCACTGGAAAGAGCAGTCGTACTCGACTCCCGGTGTCCTCAGCGTGGAGGTGCCGATCGTCGAGCGGGCGGACGTGCCGGCGGTGGCGACGATCACCGACCGCCACGGTAAGACCCGCTCCCTCCTGATCCATGACGGGAACCTCATCGAATCCACCGGGAAGACCCTCGAGGAAGCCGTGCTCGCCGACTCCCGAGTCCGAGAGCGCAGCTGGGGCCAGGACGAGTCCGACCCTCCCTCGATCGACAAAGAGCATCTGGAGGCGCTGCAGCAGGACACAGCCGACAGGTGGATGGTGGTCGACGGCCTCGTGCACCGGCCCGTCGAAGAGCCGGTCCTGGTCGCGCAATCCTGGGGCGTGCAGCTCGAATCGGCCAGGTACGCGCGCGCCGTCGATGAGCGCGGATTCATCACCGGCGACACCGTGTTCACCCTCGACGAATGGGACCAAGCGAAGGGCGCGGCCGAGGTCTCGCGACGCACCTACGACGACGGCAGCCGCACCGCAGACGAGGGAATCGCCTTCGAGGCGGGCGAGGCGCTCGCAGGGTTCCAGACGAAGTACCGACGCCCGCCCGCCCTCGACTACGACGCGTGGCCGCATTACGACCGGTGGGCGGACCGTCACGAAATCCACGTGCGCGAGCTCGCGAGGATGCGACGCGGCATCGCCAGCGTCCCAGACGCTGTCTCCCGTGTCGATGACGGACTCGGAGGCACTCGCGTGGTCATCGACTGGTCGAAGTTCAGCGAGCAGCAGGAGCAGGACTACAGGCGCCTCGTCGAATACTCCGGCGAAGGCTAGCCGCACACAGTCCCCGTGACCAACGAGGAGACCCCGACCATGACGCACATTTCTGACGCTCGCCGCGAGTCCGGCCGCGGCAACGGCGTCGCCCACGCCGGCCAGTTCGGCCACCAGGCACACACCGCCCCAGGCGCGTTCGCCGACGATGCCGCGCTAGAACCGATGCCCTCCGGCGTCGTTGTCCCGATCGATTCGCTCCGGGAGGGTGACCGCGTCGACATGCGCCAGGTCATCGAAGGCCACATCGAGCGTGCCGACGAGGACCTGGATGACGAGGACCGCGAGCTCATGCGGGCCGAGTTCGCTGTTCCGCAGGTCATCACCGAGGTCTATGTGGACGACACCGGGCGCGAGTTCAGCTTCGACAGCGGCACCACCTGGTACTTCCAGGCCGACCTCCGCGAACGCGGGCTCCTCGCGGCCCCGGACTACGTGCCGGCGAAGCTGGAAGACCCGGCCGACCCGGCGAAGCTGATGCCGTTGCTGCGACAGCGGGTGGAGATCCGAGGCATGCTCGTGACTGAGGCAGAAGCGGAACTTCAGCGCACCACCATCGACAGCCTCCGCAGCTACGCCCGAGCCGTCGACCCGGATTTGACTGCGTTTCATGTGAGTGAAGCGAGCTACGACAACGGCACCTTCATGGATATCGAGTCGGTGACCGCGAACGGCGAGGTGATCGACGTGAACGAGTACGGGAAGATGGAGTCGCTCGACGGCCTCGCTTCCGCCCTCTCCGCACATCACTCCCACGACCGCGGCCTCCGCCCCGCCGACGAGTCGGAACCTGGCGAGTACACCATCGACATCACCCCGAGAGAGGTCCGAGCATGACGCAGCGCAGCGACGCACAGCGCGAGCAGGCACGAGGCAACGGGGTCGCGCACGCCGGCCAGTTCGGCCACCAGGCGCACACGCCACCCGCCGACTTCGACCCGGGAACGACGACCGCCGGGGTCCACGCGTACCCGCTCTCCTCGGAACCGCTCGATGGGGAGGTCACCGTCTCCGACGACGGTGAGGAACAGGAGTGCGTGTGCGGTAACGCGGCCGTCGGCGATGGCTACTGGCTGGACGCCGACCCGGACGGGAAGATCGACCCGGACAGGCAGCAGTCGACGGAGGATGCCGATCATGCCGTGTGTCCGAAGTGCGGCCGCGTCTACGAGAACGGCGCCCTGTTCAAGGCAGTCGGCAGTTCCGCCCCAGCCGTCGCCCGGTACGACGTGACCTCGCCCGAGTTCCAGGCGGCCCGGCAGGCGTACGAGGACGAGATCTTCTAGCCCGCATCAGCGTCCCCGCATAGAACAGCGCAGGCCGGATTCGGCCTGCGCTGTTCTCTGTGAAAGGACGTTCCGATGTCTGACTCTCTGGCGCCGATACTGACGATCGCGAGCATCCTGATGGTTGCCGTGGGAGGGTTGGTGACGGCTGTCGGTCTCTTCCGCTGGGTCAGTCAACGCGAGTACGGGGGCGGTGGTGGTTTTTCGGCGATCTGCGGCATCGTCCTGATGCTGATGGGGTGGCTCCTTCCAATCCTGTTCAACAGCCTCGCGCGGATGCTTCGAACCCTCAGCGGTGAACCGGCGCCCACCTCAACCGCGACGCCATCGGCCACCGCGACGCCGACAGCCACTCCGACGCCACCGGTCGAGTCCGACCCGATCGTGCTGCCGAGAGTCGAGAACCTCGAGACGTTGTAGCTGATCCCGCTCGGTCTCCTCGTGCTCGCCGCCGTCTGGTTTGCGGTCGGTTTCGGGCGTCGGGAGCTCGCGAAGCGCCGAGCGGAGCAGCGGCGCCTGGCGAAGGTTCGCGCGGAAGCGGAAGGCAGGTGGGTGAAGCTCAAGGAACGCCACCGCTCCCTCGAGGCGAAGGTGCTGCACGCCGAGACGGACTGGGACATGCTGTTCAGCTACCCCGCCCTGACGGACGTGAACGTGCCGACGACTGCGGCGATGTTCCGCGCCATGAACGCCGCCACCTCCGCCGAGGTGAGCATGCCCGAGGAGAACCTCGAGCGTACGAACACTGCATGGCACCCGTACGCGCAAGCCGTCGACGACCTCGCGCTCGCCTGGGAAGCCGCCTACCGGCACGCGCAGCGCCTCCGGCAGGCCGGTATCCCGACGGAGGAGCGCAAGAAGGTCGCCGAGATCCGCACGCTACTCGCGATGGCCGAAAACTCCGGCTCCTCAGATCTTGAACGCCGCCACGCGTACACCCGCGCGCAACGCCTCATGGGGGAACTGACCAGCTACCACCTGCCAGAGAAGGCCATCGCGCAGGTCGAGGCGGCGTCGCGGGCTGCGTTAGACGCGTGACGCGCGCAGAAATCAGGTGGTCAAGACCCACGATGTCGGCGTGAATGCCGGAGCGGTGCTCGGACTCCTTGTCCCTGACTGCTGCGAATGGGACCTGACCGGCCCTCTACGCTTGGTCTCCATGTCTAGAGACAACGAATCCACCGGGGCTCCGCGTTCATGTGGTGGGCCGATGACCGCAGCACCCCGATCCGTCGACGTTCAGTACGGAACCTTCGTCGTCGGCATTGGAGATTGGACCGGAGCTGATATTGCCGTTGCGATCGGCGCCTACCCTCCGGCCGAGGGTCACATTGTTGCTTGGGACTCTGGGGTCCTCACCGTCGCCACGGGGATTCGGGTCGGCGTCGTCTCAGTGACCGTCAGTGCGCTTGCGGGACCTCCCCTTGACGAGAGCCTCCCCGAGGGGCGCGAGCTCGACGAACTCACGGTCCGGCCCTCGGGAAAGCAACTCGTGTTGATGGGGTTTGACGACAGCTTCGACCTGGAAGTTTCGCTGGCAGAGTCACACGCAGGGCTATACCGGGTGAGATGTGTCGCGCAAGGGCGAGATCCGGAGGCCGATGAACCGGACGAGCAGTTCCATGTCTCGATCTGGCCAGCGACGAAAGAGAAGCCGCGTATTACCACGGCACTTCGGGAAGTCTGAGGTCGCACTGCCTCGCGATTTGGACCCTCTCGTTCCGCCGCCGCACACAGTGCCGGTAGCCAACGAGAGGGGCCTTCGCCATGACCACCCGCGCAATCGCAGATGCCCGCCGTGAGTCCGCCCGCGGGAACGGCGTCGCCCACGCCGGCCAGCTCGGCCACCAGGCGCACAACGCACCCGCCGACTTCACCGACCCCCGTCGCCGAGCTTGAGTCCCGCAGGGAAGAGATCGCCGGCTGCCTCGGACAGGCCATGGTCCAGGCGCACGGGCGTGGATTCCGTCTTTGCGCGGAATCGTGGAGACCGGCGAGGGCGGTGCACCCCGTTTCCGGGTGGGGGAGACGAGCTCGCTCAGCCGCTGGGGGAGTCTCGTGAGCAACAACGCGAGTGACTCCGAGCGCGTCTGCGTCGACGACTTCGAAGATGAGCTCGGCCAGCCCTACGCCGACCGCGTCGGTCACAGAGGCGCCGACGAGCCGGTGTTCGAGCTCCGCCGCAACGAGACGTGTGCATTCGCAGCCTCCTGGGAGGAAGACGCCAGTCAGGACGTGTGCGTCGAGGACGAGCTCCACGACGCCGAGATCCACCTGCAGGAGCTGGTTGTCGACGACGGTGTCGCCGACGCCCGCGATGACGTCGACAGGGGCCTGGACGACTTCGCCATCTACGAGGATTCGACCGTCGGCAGACTCTCGGACTCGGCGAAGGAGACGATCGCTGAGGAGTGGGGCTCGTTCCGGGGCAAGGAGCCGCTGCTGCGTGAATCGGAGGCGAAGTACAACTACGACCTCGGCGACGTGGCCGGTGACTGGTACCTCGGGCAGCTCGGCGACGGGTTCGTGGGCCGGCACCGCGTCGGCACCGATGCTCGCGCGCGGGAGATCGCGGTTCGTCTCGACCACCTTAGCCATGAGGCGCACCCGACGATCGGCGAGCTCGTCCTGATGGTGTTCCTTGACGAGCTACCAGCTGCCGGAGAAAGCGGTCGCGCAGGTCGAGGCGGCGTCGCGGCGGATGCTGACGTAGCTCGTCTGACCAGACACGGTTTTCGTCAGGCCCGGACAATCACGGGACAGCAACATCCGTCTGGACGTCCAACTCCTGGGCGAGTGCCGTGTTCGCCCGTGCGACTGCTCGCTCGAGCTCGCCCGGGGGTCGTTCTTGGAGGAGCGTGAACGCGATCGGCTGGAGCACGTGGGTCGCTGCCACGGTTCGTGCTCGATTGGCAGTCTGGTCGTCGATGAACGGTCCGAGTGACTCCCACCCATGCCAACTCGCGAGAGATGCCACATCGTCGGTGATGTCGGCGGGGCTTGCGAGATCCCAGTCGAGCACCCCGACGATCTTCCCGTCTCTCCAGAGAACATTCGTGCCCGCCAAGTCTCCGTGACACAGCGATACGGGGTCGGACTCGAGGGCAGCAAGAGACTCGACTCGGCTGAGCGCCTCTCCGCGCACAGAGCGATTCAGGCGTGGCACGACCTCAGACGTCAGGACGGACTGCCAGTCGTTTCCGCCCATATACGCGCGGGGAACGGCCAAATGCGCGGAAATTGGGGGCAGCGGCACAGAACGGAGCGCTTCCAGGAGTTTCGCAAGCTCCGCGGGGTCTGCGGGCCCTGCAGGGTGGACGTCGCCATGGATTCGCTCTTGAACGATGGCCAGCACGCCATTGACGTGGACTGGAGCGCCCACGGACCTCGGGACCGAGAAGGGCAGGGATGGGAGCGCATCGATCACGTGTTGAGCACGACGGGCCTCTAACCCAGACATTTCCGATCGCGCTACCCGCACAGCGACGTCACCGGCAAGGGCGACGACATTCGACGTGCCGTGCTCGACGATGGTCCAGGACTCAGGGTCGGACCGGCGCCCGACCTGGTCGAGTGCAACCTGAACTGCTTCGACAACAGCCGGACCACCGGGACCGGCGAACCTCGTTTCAGGCATCGCGTGAGTCACCGTCCAACTCGCGCGCACACCTGGGGAGGCGCATCGCGACCCGCCTGGTTTGGGATGGGACACGAGGGAAGCCGCTGTGGTGAGAGGAGTCGAACGAGGCTGCGGGGCCGTCGGGCAGGTCCATTGGAGCAGTCGAGACTGCGTGCGCGTTGGACCAAGACGTCCCAGTTCGCTTCACAACTACCTAACGCTCCGGCAGTGCGTTATAGGTCACAGATGGTGACACTGTGCCGAACTGTTCGTAGAGGTGGCGGGCGGGTTCGTTGCCGGGCAGCGTCGTCCATCTCAGGATTCCGAAGCCTCCGTGTGAGAGTTCTCCCCGCAGGTGGGTGAGGAGAAGCCTGGCGATTCCCCTGCCACGAGCACGGGTTCGCGTGAAGAGATCGTCGAGGTAGAGGCCCTCGTCGCCCACGATTGGTCGAGGGAAGTGCCGGTAGTGAGCGAATCCGATGAGACCGCTGTGATCTTCAACCACGAGCGCCTGGAGCGTTTCGCTCGCTGTGATCCAGGACCAGACCCTGGCACTCACCTCAGGACTGGGCGCGTAGCCGGCAGACTCCCGGTAGAGGTCGAACATCTCGGTCCATGCCGACTGATCCTCCCGTTCTGGGGCGCGAACGGTGACTTGGCTGTCCATAGGCTGAACATAGCAACTGAATGGGTGCCGGCCTCGCACGCAGCACCGGCAGCCGACGACACGGAATGTCCGCCGAATCAAAGACGCCGTGGAGCACGCACACACGCTCGTGGGTCTCTCAGCCGACTGCGGGCCGCGGCGTCCAAGCCCGCGCATAGGGGATGAGCCGGCACCTTTGTCGGCATTCACGAGAGGACCCCGATGACCGCGAGCGTCGAGCCTGAGACCAACCAGATGCCGAGGCACGCACGCAAGCGAGTGCGCCAGCGCTCCCGCACGGGCCGGATCATCGGCAACGTCCTCGGCGGCGCGTTCATGGCCGCAGGCGCCGGCATTCTCGTCCTCGCGCTCACCGCGCCTCAGACGATCGAGCAGGGATACGGGCACGTGCGCGGTGCCGTCAACGACGTGTCCGCGTCCGTCTCGGAAGCCCAGGGAGTGCTCTCGTCCGTGGCGCTCGGTGTGCAGGGCGGGCAGGATGAGCTCGACTGGTGCGACGGCACCTTCATCGAAATGGTCTCGTACCAATCCGCGGAGGACGTGCCACCGGTCTACGCCGCGCACAACAACTGCGGCGGCGACGTCGTCCTGAACTGGAACGTCGGCACGCAGCTCACCATCGACGGGCGCCCCGGCACCTACGAAGTCGTCGAGGTCCGCAACACCGAAAAGCACTGGGTCACCACCGACGAACTTCTGGGCCTGCAGGGCGAGCTCGCGCTCCAGTCGTGCTTCTACGGCGAGAACCAGATGCAGTTCGTCGGGTTGAAGCCGATTACACAGCGATGAAGATTGAACGGACACGAGGCAACCTAGCAACAAGTGGCTGAAGGCAGGGGCCGAACGATCTTGTTGGATGGCTGAACAAGGAAATGTGAAGTACGCATAGCTTGGTTGCCGCTCGGCTGGCAGAATCACTCGAGGAACGAGGAAACACCTGAACGAGGTGGGGACACATGCAAACGAGTTTGGCTATGCGATGAATGCCCAGTGGCCTGCCCCGCAGAACATGGTTGCGGCCATGGGGCCCGGAAACACAGTCATCGACATCCGGGAAAAAGGCCAGTACGAACGGTGGAGTGCCTTCAAGGGGCAGTCCCGACACGGACTTCGATGCCTTGATTGCGACCAGCGCGTGAACCCGCGCCGCCTGACCGCCGGCAGGGTCACCCCGTTGGTCATTCTCGCGCACTCTCCGCAGTCCGACGGAGACGAAGATGAGCGATGTGCCCGACTGCGTGCGTCCGGGGCCCGGGGCGACGGGTGGAAGCATCTCCTCGTCCAGCAGCTCGCGGCTCACTTGACGGAGTTAGGGTACCAAGTTGCCGCTCACTCCGAAGTGCGAGGCCAGCGGGTCGACGTCGTAGCCTCGGCGAGGCTACGACGAGTCCTGATCAGGGTGGAGCTCAAGCCCCTGGACTTCTCTGAAGTAAGACGTATACAGCTACGCCTCCGTTCTCTGAAGAATGAAGACTTCCAGGACGAAACGCTGTGGATCACGTTCAATTGCGACTGGGTGGACCAGATCCCTGCGGTCGGCATTCGCTTCCTTGAGGATTCGGTACCAGGTTCACTCGAAGTGGGAGGGCTCCACGCAGTGGTCGACGCGGGCGCGCTCAAGTACTCGCACATGGACGGCGTGCATCAGCCATCGGCACACACCGTGGGGTTGAGGCAATTCATGACGCAACGGATGGCTCGCCAGATCCAGTTCTTGCCCCTCGACGCGACACATTCCGGTTGGGGTGACAACAGAATGTGGCAGCTCGGCATCAGACACTTGCACGCGCACATACGGGACCTCCGCAAGCTCCATCGCATGGCGATTGCCAAACTGACCGCGCTAGCCAGCGAGCTGGAAACGAGACAACAGCAGGTCATTGCGCTCAGAGCATCTGTTGAACACGAGCAGTCCGTTTCTGCGGCGCTGCGGAGCAGCGAATCCGCGGTAGAACGAAGCCTGCACGATGTTCAGAACCGGCTCGCGGCCCTCGAGGAATGGGCATCGGAGGTTGAAGCACGGCGCAGCAGCGGGTTCGGGAAGTGGGCGCTCCGGGGAGTCAAAAGACCGCCAGGGCCTTGAGGAGATCGACTCATTCACTGCCGCCGTCTGATTGGCGATGCCCTCGGTCCACTGATTGGAGGGGACCGAGCCGATCGAATCAAAAGGTGCAGTTGTTAGTCTCAGGACGATGGCGATGACTGCTCGCCTGAAACGCCAGAGTGGCTACCTCCGTTGAGCAGCATGCCATGCATGGTTTTCTCGTCGGAGGGGAACAGGTACTTGAACACGACCAGTGAGAGGCCAATGACCTGTGCGGCCACCGACGCGAACCACCCAGTCATGACGACGGCGCTCAATTGGCCCCACTCAGATCTCAAGTAGGCCACAAGCACACCAATTGACAGCAGCACAATCGCAGGAATGAGCCAGAGCACCACCCGGATGACCTGCTTGCGAGTCTTGCTCCTGGCCTGCAGGTCCTCCAAGGCGACTTTCCGCACTTGGCTGGTGAAATCATCCAGGTTGAGGAGGTCCTCGTCCTGGAGCGTCTGCGGGTCATCATCCAGGAAGTCTTGGGCGTCACCGCGTTCGCCAGACTCGGGCTCGCCGTCCGCGATAGGTGAGAGATCGTCTTGCCAGGGATCACCCTGCCAAGGACTAGGCGCTCGACCCGAGTCGGAGCGATCACCATCGGACGTGCGTTCCGCGTCTGTCACGCTCCGAGCCCGAGGGTCTTTCGTCGAACAGCGACCGCCCTCGAGGACACTTTGAAGAGGCGAGCGAGCTCAGCATCGGATTTGCCGGCTCTTACGAGGTTGGTGAAGTGTTCTTCTGGCATCAGAAGTGCTCCAGCGAACTCATTGGCGTGGTATTCAACCGGATTGCTAGTGCTGTTGCGGAAGTCGACGTAGGACACTGCGTCATCACCTGCTTCCTGACGATGTGCGACGAGGTGGCCTAGCTCGTGGGCGATTGTGAATCGCTGACGCAAGAATCCGTCGCCGTTGTCGACGTAGATCACCGGCGGCGCGCTATCGGCTTTCACCAACATCCCGGAGGCCGAGTCCTTTAGGTCGCTGCTGTAGACCCATGCACCGTTTTTATTGGCCAGCTCGATAGGCTTGACCGGCAGTTGTCCGTCCCAGTGGGCACGCAGAATCTCCTCGGCGTCGGCGCGCGCTCTCGCTCCGGCAGCGTCCCATTGCTCCGGCGAGTAGTAGTTCAGACTTCCCATGGCGCACCTCCTCCTTCCACAGAGTCTAACCAGTGAAAAGCGGAGCACCTCGGCGCAGTGGCGCGCAAACCCCATTTCGGGCTCATGCCCCTGAGACCAGCGGCTCGAACAGCTTGTCCACCGACAGGTGGGTGGCTGGCAGCGGCGCCGGTTCGATGCTGCACCCGGCGAGGTGACGTCCGATGGCGGCGAGCACGACGCCGTCGGCTTCGTCGTTGTTGGCGACCTTGGCGGTGGGGAAGCGGCGTTCGACCTGCAGGACGACCTGTGACTTGTCGCTCTTGCCGCCGCCGGAACCGTACACCGCTCGGGTGCCGGGGTTGATGGCGACGACGGTGATGCCGCGGCGGACGAGGTTGCCGACGACCTCGTGCCAGTTGGCGAGCATCTCCCCGAACGGGCCGGAGTTGTGGCTGAGGGCCTTTTCGATGACGACGAGGTCGCTGGCCCGGAACCCGCCGACAAGGGCTTCGATGCCATCGAAGAGCGCGTCGAGGCGTTCGTAGAGCTTCACCAGGTCGCTCCCGTGCGGCGCTGTCCCGAGGACCGTCCCGACACGCTCGAACGTGCCATCCGGGCCGACCACGGCGACACCCGTGCTGTTCAGGGACAGGTCGATGCCGACGACGCGGGCGCCCGGCTTGAGGATCGGGCGGGGGTGCAGGACCTTCTTCTTCGCGGCCATCATCGCTCCCGAACGGTGGTCGGGGTGGCCGTGATGGTGCGGGAGCGGTCGCCGTCGAGGATGCGGATCTTCGCGACCATGCCCGTGTGCTGAGCGATCGCCGAAGCGAGCGTCACCACCTGGCCAGGCGTCGACTCGGGGCCGTGCTCGACGGCGAGCATCCCGAGCGCCGAGATGTCGGCGTCGGCGGACGCGAGGGTCGGGACGGACGTGAACCCGTGCTCGCGCACCAGGTCCTCGATCGGCGATGGGGAGACGGAGGCGGGGACGTGTGGGGACGAGCGGAGCGTGGATGGCGATGCAAGTGTCATGCCACCTCTATGCGGGGAGCGTCGCGCCGCCGCGCTGAATGAGGATGCCCACCGCCACCGCCACCGCCACCGCGCCGCGATCGTCTGCTCGCGTCCTTCGCGCGCATAGGAACCCCGACGGAGTCCGCGTTTTTCGCCGCACACAGTGCCTGCGAGACGGACCAGAGCGGGAAGGCAGGGCCCAAGCATGGGGGCAGCAGCAGTACGACAGGACGTGCACGCATCGAGGCGTGAAGCACACCGGGGCAACGGCGTCGCCCAGGCAGGCCAGTTCGGGCATCAGCCACACTCGGCGCCGACTAGGGCGTTGTTCGACCCGTCCGTCACGAGTGAGCAGATGCGGGAGGTGCTGAACACATTCAAGGGCGCGGTCATGAAGCGTGCGAAAACTCGCGATTGGACGAAGGCCGACATCGACGACATCGCGGCGGAGTCGCTCGCGCACTTTGTGGAGCAGCTGTGGAAGAAGCAGCTCGAGCGGGAGCCCAAGGACCGGGTTCCGTTGAACCTGCACCGGGCGTTGCGCGAGCACGCAGGACTGATCGGACTGCAGATACCTCGCGCAAGCCAGCTTCTGAAATTCGGTGAGCAGAAGGTCGACCACCGAGATGTGACCGCGTCCTGGATCCTCCGGCAGTCGGAGCTTGCCTTTCAGGAAGAGCATCACCGACCCATGAGCGCAGCGGAACGCGAGCGCGAGGCTGCACGCATCCGCGAGGTCGATTTCGGGAAGCACAAGCCGACCGTGGAGTTCCACAGGCGTCAGACAAACGTCTCCACGAACACCCTGGTTGGGACGTCCCCGGAAGGCAGCAACATCGAAATGGGTGAGCTCCTGGAGTCGCCCCCGATGTTCTCTGCGCCGCAGTCGTTCGCCAACGATTCAGAAGGACTCGCCCAAGCAGAGTCGTTCGAAGGCGCAGAGGGTGAGTACGAGCTGTACAAAGCCGCCAAGGAATCCGCCCGCCTTTCGGCGAAAGCTCGCGGCGAGGCCTGGGATCCGAAGGCGTGGACTGCGTCGAACTGGGACGGCGACCAGGTAGTGAAGCCAACGGCCCGGAATCAGGGCATCGACGCCGACGATGCCTGGAACTTGCTGGCCTCCGTGACCGGCGCACCCGCCGTGACCGCGCAGTCGCTGCCGCACGAGCAAGCGAAGGCGTCCGGCGTCGTTGTGCAGCAGTACGACGGGGGAGTGGCGGGCCTCGCCGGCGCAATCAACGACGGGTCCGCATCCGAGGCCGACACCGACGCGTTCTACGCACCTTTCGGGGGCACCACGTCGAAGTCGCTGCGGGAGCTACGAACGATCGCGTCCGCGTTCATCGCCCAGCCGAAGTACGCCGACCGGCTCTACGCGTCTGCGCTTGGCACCGCCCGGATGCCCGAACCCGAGACCGACTAACCGCGCCCTGTCATGTTCCTCGCCCGCTCGCGCATAGGGCAAGGGATACGCCCCACACAGAAGCACCGCCACCCTTCTGCATTCGAAAGGCCACAGCATGGCACTCTCAACCACCCTCCTCGTCCTCGCCGGTGACGCCCTTCCGGCCACACTTACCGGCGCCGCGTACACACCAGGCTTGTTCGTCGGCATGGTCGGCGGATGGAACGGCCTCCTCGACCTCTCCGGCGGCACGGGCCGCGGTATCATGCGCTTCCTCACCATCTTCGGCGTTGCCCTGATCGTCTGGATGATCGCGTCCTGGCTTTACAAGCGCCGCTCCGGAGGCGCGGGTGGTTTCCCCGTGATGGGTCTCCTGGCTGGCCTCTTCTTTGCAGCCCTCGAGATTCTCGTCCCCCTCGTGCTCGCGATCCTCCAGGGCATTCTCACGCTCATTACAAGCGCGCTGACCTGGTTCGGCGCGAACATGGGCGGATAGACGACGATGCCGGCGATGTACGACCTCACCGAGGTCACCGGAAAGAAACGCAACCGCGGCCGGCGCATGATCTTCATGACCGTCGAAACCGACCGACGCACCACCTACCTGGTGCTCGCCGTGCTCGGCGCGACCCTTCCGTTTGCGCTCCCCGCCATCGCGTTCCTCGGCATCGTCGGCCTCGGCTGGGTCGGCCTCGTCATCCCCGTCCTGGCTATCGCCATCACCCTCATCCTCATCGGCACGCGCTCCACCAAGCGGCAGGCGCTGCGGGTATCCCGGTTGAGAGCCCTCGACGCATCCATCGGCGCGAAGCGGGGCCGGACCCTCACTGATCTGCTGCTCATGCGGGCCAGTGAGGGGGCCGCGCGGCGCACGAACCGGATCCTCGTCAACGGGGAAGAGCTCGTCCGCCCCGAGATCATCGACTTCGTCCCGTCCGTGATCGGCGTCGAGAGGCCAGGCCTGAGGAAACCCCGCCCGGTCGATCTCATGCCCGGAGAGGCGCTCGAAGTCGATGAGGCCCTACCCCGGCGAGCCCCACGCGGGCGCAAGGCCCCGACCGACCCGATTGCCCCACGCCGCTCCGCGACCGCCGTCCTCGACGACTGAACCAGGGAACACACCCATGCCACGCACTCGCATCCGCACGCTCGTCCCCTGGGCGGGCGCTGTCGCGCTCCTCGCGCTCTTCGCCACCCCCGCGGCTGCCGCGATCGCAATTGTGCCCGTGGCAATCGGACCCGACGGCGGGGTGCTGGTGATGGCGGACGAGGCTGAACCCAACCTCGACTTCTACTTCGCGTACTCGCTGCTCCGTGAATGGGGCAACGCGACGGGAACCCTGCACAACTCCAATTCGTTCGACATCGGCGCGATGATCACGAACTTGTCCCGCTCGACCGGGACGAGCTGGATGATGCAAGGCGGCGCGGTGCTGTGGATGCTTCTGCAGGGCCTGTACGACTTCGCCCTCGCGTTCGAGCCCATCAACGGCTTCGGGGCAGGCCTCGACAGCTTCACCGCAGGTATCGCGAAGATTGCCCTCGGCCCGGTCGGCATCATCGCCATCGTCATTGCGGTCGTCATCGCCGTGTTCAGCGCGGTCCGCGCGACCCGCATGGGAGGACAGGGTGGCATCAAACGCGTCGCCGGTGTCCTCGTCCTGTTCGCGGTCATCGGCGTCGCCGGCAACGGGGCCGCTGCCTCGACCGGAACCGGGGACGACTACAAGCCAGGCATGCTCTCGCCCGGCTGGGTCATCTCCACCACCAACAGCGGAATCAACACACTCGCATCCGGGCTCGCCGGCATCGTCCAGAGCGACTTCGTGCGGAACTCGACCGACCTCGAATGGCGAAACCAGACACCGGTGGACCTCGGCAAGATAACCTGCGAGGAATACGTCCAGGGCATGCGTGCGGACGCCTCCAGGGTCGTCGGGTCTTCATCGAACCAGCTGACGCAGAGCCGCGTCCAGCTCAGCTTCCTCCTCTCCGACCTGTGGTCGACCTCTGGGCTCGAGTCCTACAAGACCGTCCAGTTCGGCTCCAACGTCTACGCCGACAAGGTCTACTGCCGCATGCTCGAAACCAACGCGTCGACCCCAATCGGGGTCCAGCTCACCCGCATGGATGCTGGGCGCACTGTCGCCGAAAACGGTGCGGACGAGTACAACGGCGCCGAGCTCAACCGCGTCTCCCGACCGCAGGGCGGCAGCTCTGACAAGGGCGCAGCAGCGATGAACCTCCTCTCGTTCGACAACAACTCGAACCGCATGGCCGGCATGACCGCCTGGGCCGCGTGCAAGACCACCGACTGGGGCGCAACCTGGACCGTCGACCCGGCCTGGGCGAAGGAGTACACGAAGGACGACAAGGCGATTCAGCAGACGGACTGCGAGCAGTGGTGGAACGGCACCAACGGCACCGACCCCGCAGACATCCCCGACATCTTCGACGTCGACGGCACCCCGGCAGGCATCGAAAAGGCAGTCTCCGCAACAGCCGAGGGAAGCAACCCCGAGGACGTGCAAGCGATCCGCGACTACCTCCTCACGCTCAACGGCGGATGGACCGGCGGCGGCGGCTCCGGCTCCGCGCTCATCTACCTCCTCGGGTCCCTCGCCACGATCATCGCGCTCGGCATCGTCTGCGTCGGCACGATCATCGCGAAGCTCCTCGGCCTCTTCTACGTCCTCGCGCTCATGCTCGTCCTCATCGCTGGCCTCTTCACCGCCAACGGCTGGAACAAGGTCAAGCAGACGACGTTCCAGATGATCGGCTCCCAAATCTTCGCCGCCGGCGCCGTCCTCATCCTGACCTTCATCGTCATCTTCACCAACCTCCTGATGTCGGTCGGCGCCTCTCTCTTCGACCGAGGCTCCATCTGGGCACTCGCGTGGATGGGGCTCGCCCCCGCCATGGCGCTCATCGGCTTCAACCTCATCTTCAAGAAGGTCTTCCGCCTCCCCAGCCCCATGTCCATCAAGGGCGGACAGCTGTGGGCCAACGCAGCAGCAGCCGGAGGCGGTGGCCTCGCAGGATCCATGCTCGGCGGCATGGGCCGCGGCGACGGCGACCCCATCGAAGGCGGTTCCCGTCGCCTCACCCGCGCAGCCAAGGAGCAGCTCCAGAAGTTCGGCTCGCCACAGGACCCCAGCACCCGCGAAGGTGCGATGGGCGGCGGCAAGCGCCGCACCAAGCTCGCCAACGCGGCCGCAGGAGACGCGGCCGGCGCAGGAGCAGTCTCCGGTGGTGCCGCAGCAGCCGGTGCGGCCGTGGGAGCGGCCGCAGGCGCCGCTGGAGCAGCTGGCGGCGAGACCGTGACCGTCCCGATCGGCGCCCCCGCAGCCACGGGCACCGTCGCGGAGCACGTCGCAGCGCTCCGCCACGCCAAGGCCGAAGGTAGGGGCGGACTCGCTGGAGCCGTGGTACTCCCCGCCGTGGCCGGGGCCGGACTCCTCGGACGAGGCATCGGTGCGGCCGGCAAGAAGGCGTTCGCTGGGCACCAGGCCATTCGCGCGGGCGGTGGATACAAGGCGGCGACTGGGGCAGCGCTGAGCCGAGGCAAGGCCGGCACCCTCGCGGCGGCAAAGAACGCTGCACCGCAATGGCGCCAAGCCCGCAACGCACAAGGCCAGATGGTCCTCAAGCGCACCACCGGCGTCGGCGCAGCGCTTGATCGGGCGCGCGAGCAGCGGTTCCAGTCGCTCGCGGCCAGCCGCGGCATCAACTTCGCTACCGCCACGCGCACGCAGCTGGAGGAACTCCGCAACGACTCCACCGCCGGCCGCATGGTCAACGCAGCAGCGAAGGCCCGAGGCGCGAAAGCGATCGCCGACTCCAAGGCCGCCGTCAAGGCAGCACCAGCTCGGATGAAGAACGCAGCACTGACCGCCCCAGCCAAGGTCGCCGCCGGAGCAGTGAAGGCGTACAACAACCCGAAGACGATGAGCCGCGTGAAGACCGCAGCGAAGGTCGGCGCCGGAGCTGCAGCCATCGGCCTCACCGGCGGACTCGCCGCAGCACCCATCGCCGCCTTCGCCGCACACAAGGCCATCGGCAAATCCCGCGGCTACCTCGGCGCGACAAGGAACGGCGAGCACCAAGCCGACCGACTCCAGGCGTACCGGGACGCGCACGCGCAGGAGACGGCAAGGAAGGAGTCCAAGGAAGCTGATCGTGCCGCCCGAGACGAAGCCGCTGAGAAGGCAACGGCAGCGGAGGAGCGCATCGCCGCGAGCGTGGCGGCGAAGTTCGAGGCCGCTGAAGCGGAGAAGCAGAAGCAGGCCGAAGCCAAGGCGAACGCCGAAGCCAGCACAGCCGGCGCTGGAGACGGCAGCCAGCAGCCGAGCAACCCGAGCGACCAGACCGACTACAACCAAGAATTGTGAGGACGAGGACATGTCGGCAGCACACGCCTTGAGCGACGGAAACGAGATCGAGCGGCGCGAAGCGGCACGTGACGACATGGGTAGATTTGGTGCGCAACAGCACCAGAGACCCGCGGAGGTCATACAGATGTCATTTCCACCCAACGACCCTCGAGGCAGTTTTCGGTTCCCGGACCCGGACGCCTTCGATGGCTCACTCGAGGAGTTCCACCAGTTCTTCTCGACACAGCCAATCGACGACGAGACGCTCGCCCGAGTCAACAGCTGCTACCTCACAGCGCGCAGCCGCGACTTCGACAAGCTCCGCCGCGAGGGTCTGCTCGCCTTCGAGAATGACGACGACGTAGTGGCCTGGTTCCGGGCCGCCTCAGCCGACGAAGTCGAAGCGGAGCTCGACACCCGCAAGGACGACTACGCCGACGCGTACGCAGTCAGGAAGCTCAACGAGCGGTGGTCGGGTGGGCCGAGTATCTCGCCGCTCAAGACCCGCACGTACGCGCGAGTGTTCCAGATGGTGCGTCTCCGCGGGATTCTCAAGGACCCGCAAGTCAAGGAGCAGCTGATGGCGATGCCCGTGCCGCAGTCCAACGGAGAGTTCACATACGGCGAGCTCGCCAATCGATTCCGCCTCAGCATCTGGGCTGACAACGCCTTCGACCGCTAGACTCGAGCGGAACAGCGCCCCTCCAAGGCTAGAGCTTCGGCTTCCTGAAATAGGAGGGGCCTTTTGCATGCTGGAGCAGATCAGGCCCGGACGACCGGCATCCGCATCTGCCCTGCATACGTTTCGATCGCCGCTCGGAGGCCAACGTCGCTCAGTGGCATGTGCAGGGTCGGTCGAGCTGGGAGAGCGTCCGCCCCGCGCTCCCAGAGGGCGACGTTTCGGGCTTGTGGCGCGTTCGAGGATGGGTAGATGAGGCCGTTGATTTCTGGGTAGTGGGCGTAGATGGTCTGGCCCCATTCCCGCGATCGGTCGCGCGGCCCGCTGGAGATGGCGCCGTTGGCTCCAGCTTCGAGGACCCAGTCGGTATCGGCGAGGTCGAGGAGGCGGAGCTTTCGTGTGGTCTCGAAGACGGCGAAGTATGGCTGGTCACGGTTGAGGTTGACGACGCCGGTGTCTCGGAAGCACTCCGCTAGGCACAGTTTCAGCGCCGGATACACCTCGCCGGTCGGCCCAGGAATTGCGGGTGCTACGTACACGATGGCGCGGTCAGGGTGATGCTGGGGCGGAGCGAGGTAGTGGTGGTCGAACCGGCTCGTTGTCGGTCCCCAGGATCGGAACGTGGACCAGGACGTGCCGTAGATTCCGCCGGCGAAGAAGATGCGCCCGAACGGTGTCCCGGCTGGTACCTCGCGCAGGTGCGCCTCAGTGAGGTCGGGGAATGCGCCCGGGTCGGGCGAAGGAAGCGTCTCTGCCATCGGTGTCCGGGCTCAGCGCGGTCCGAATGCACCAGCGACGAAAGCGGCGACGCGCTCCGGGTCTCCAGCGCTCAGGAGCCAATCCCGAGGAGACGTCGCCTCCCCGTGGAGCAGGAGCTCGCTGGTCGCCGCGGTGAGGAGCGCCTCGACTTCGACGGGGTGGGCGTCGTCTGGGAGGTGAGGCGCGACCTTCGACCACCCCGGCAGCTCGCCCGAGTCGGTGAACTGGACGGCGGGGAAGGCGAGGCCATCATCGGTTGAGACGCAGTAGAGCGATCGGTCCTTCGCTCGCTGGCGGATGCGGGCGGGCGTTCTGCCGAGAAGCTCGGCAACCTGTGCGGAGAGGAGGGCGGAGTCGCGGACCCCCACCCCGCGCACTGTCGCCAAGAACGAGCCGCGCTTCGTCAACGAGGGCATCTCGGACACGTACGACCCGACGCTCCGTAGCGCGTCTTCGTCAGCATCGGTGAGAGCGACGCGGGCTTGCAGGTCATGGCTCTCAGCTTCGTCCGCGATCCACGTGAGTACGTCAGCTGCGGATTCTCCGCCGGAGTGTTGCTCGAGGCGGACGAGGGAGGCCAGCAGCTTCTTCATTGGCTCGGTCGCCGATGTGATCTGTTCGAAGACCGCGGGACTCAGCCCCAGTGCAGACCGCACGGATTCCGTAGCTGCGGCGAAGTCGAGCCCGCCGACGGGTTGGGTGATGTTGCCAACAAAGCGTTGAGGGTGGGACCTTGACTCCGCTGACTGGAGCCGGTGCTCGGCGTTCATTAAGTGGCCTCCAAACTTGCGCGTATTTCGAATAGTAGCTGACGCAAGTTGGGAGATGTCATCTCGAAACCTCGAAGACCAATCGCACACTCTAGGTGCACGGTTGAGGGCTCCCTCGAGGGCGAGAGCACCCAGGCGATCTCCCTGCCACCGGCCTCAACATGCCCCGGTCTGCGTCGATGTGCTGGGGCCGGTGGTCCGTGTAGTTGGGATAGCCGTGATTAGGATTTACTCAACGCTGGCTCGACCCAACCTTCTAGGACGAGTGCACGGCGGACCTCGGCCACCTTTGTCAACGTGTACTGGGCACGTTCATCGCGCACGCTCGCGGGATCGCTCGCGGAGAGCTCCGCTGAGCGCTCGGAGATCACGAGGTCTACGGAGTGTTTCATGCTCGGCAGACGCTGTATCTCCTCGTCGATCGAGCTGCGAAGCGACTGCAAAAGGCGGATCTCTTGGTCGATGCCAACTCCGGCGGAGACGGTCGGTACGGCGAGCTTGAGCAGTCTGTCGTCCTCGCTGAGCCAGATGACCAGCGTGTCACGGAGGGAAGCACCTCTGAGTGCCTCAGTAGTTCGAGATGCTCGGGCGTGAGGCGCCTCGTAGTGGCAGGACACATGTCGATCTGGTGGGTTGCGGATGAGGTTATAGGCCGCCTCCGCGTGCTGCTCGGAGGAGACATCGTCTGTGGTCTTGTCGTAGATCGCAGACGCGAGGTCGAGCGAGCTTGTGTACCCGTATCCGAGCTGGTCGGCCAGGTGCCTAGCGAAGACGGGGGCCCACGATCGCACTGTAGTGGCGAGCACGATGACGCTCGAGAACCTCGGGGGCGGACCTTCTCGCTTCGGGATTGTCGGGACTGCGTACACGGGCATGGAAAACGAGGCTGAGGATTCAACTGGATCGAGGTTGATCCAGCTTTCGAGGCTTCGTCCAGCACTCATCAGAGACGGCTCACGCCAAGGCTCAGCGCTGCGCCGGCGGGGCTTGGATGGCGGGTCGGCGAGGGAGGCGTTGAGCCTCCTCAACTCTGGTCCGAACACGCGACGTACGTTCGCATGCGTCGTGTGCGGGGTGGCGTCGTTTGTGAAAGTCAACCTGTTTGCGAGGTGGAGCTCACGTCCCTGTGCGCCGGCGTAGGTCGCCTGGATGCGGAGCGCCCATCCGGCTGAATTCAAGACCCGATCGGTGAGTGCAACAAGGCCTGTCTGACGACTCGTGACGATCTGTCGTGCAGTAGCTTCTGACAGCTCAGCGTAAACCTCGGAGAGTTCGGCCTGCAGTTGCTGAACTCGGAGCGAAAGCTCTACCTGGTGGTCTCCAGAATGGCTGGCCCGCAACACGTTGAGCATGATGGCGAGGTCGGCAGGGTCGGCCATGACAGCCGTGGCGATGTGGGGAAGCATCCGAAGCTGAGGATGGTGCCTCCCATGCCGCCACTTCGAGACGGTGCTGGCCGTCACGGTGGGCCAGTCGGCAGAGCCCTGAGACGCGACGTGATCAGCGACCGTTTTGTTGCTGATCTGCTTGGTAGCCATGGTCCTGTCTAGCCAGGCATGGAAGCTGTCCCAACTGGGGTCGCGCACATTGACCATGTCCACCTCTCAATTGTCTAATATTGGTCAGCATAGCGTGCTCTTAGGTAGTGATCGAGCCAATATCGCCCTTATGTTGACTTTGCACGCGTGGCAGACTTGAATCAGTCACAGTCGCCGGCCCGGCGACTTGAGAGATTGGTGGGCGGTATGCGCGAGGCTCATGTCATCGTCAGTGCACCTCCAATCCGGATTCTCAACCACCGAAGCGCCATGTGTGGCGTGCTCCGTGTTGCGGGTGGGGATGAGGTGTGCTGGATTCCCTGCGTCCAAAGTTCGCTGGCTCGGCAAGCCTCCGCGATGTGGAGGCACTCGATACTCTTCGTACTGCCGACTCGGCGTCCAGTGAGGACTTGGAGGGCGCTCGGCGGCTCGCTGCTGAGCTGGGGAGCGCGGGCGGCGTCGACTCCGTACTCGCCACGGCGACGAGGGGGAGTGCAGCCAAAAAGGCGAACGCAGCATATGAGTGCTGCGTTCGCCTTTTTCGGTTGTTCTGGGTTCGGACCCTCGACAGAGGCGGTCCAGGTAGCTGGTCGAAGCCCTAGTGAGCCCTCAGGGACTCAAGGGTGCTTTCGTAGCGCTTTCCGGCTTCCTGGATCTGATCCTTGAGGCCGGAGTCGCTAACGCGATTTTGGATGTACTGGCTGATCGCTGAGCGCACCTGCTGCGCGAGGTTGCTGTTGTCGACGAGGCTGAGCGCCTGCAAGTCGCGGAGCTGCTCGAGCGGGAGCCTGACGGTGACGGGCTTGTCGGTAGTAGCCATGGGTCCTCCGGTTCTATGGGGACGGATCGCGGTTGCGTCCGTCCCGCCGATACTACACACGAGATTATCGATTGCAAGCAACATGTAATCATGATGCTTAGACACAAGTTTACATGCGGCAGGAACGCATGTACTCTCACCCCTACCGGGCACCAGGGCTCGGGGCCGACCGTGCCGGAACAGAGGCGCAGCGAGGAGCGACATGGACGACTACACGCAGGGAGCCGCGCGGGAGCGGATCTTCGAAACCATCACCCTGATCTTGGAGAGGGGCCTGACCTTCGCTCGGAATTTCGTCTTCAACACGAGCGAGACACTCGACGCCGAGGCTTTCGAACCTTCCCGGCTCCCCTCGGACCAACAGAACCGGTTGCTGAGGTCATTCAACCGTCACTGGAACATAACGGGCTTCACCGAGGATGAGCTTGACCGCCACCCAGGGCTGGAACCCATCGAGGCGGATATCGAGACGCACGCCGTCATCGTCGCCATCGTGCGGTCGATGATGCCGCACGCCGTCGTCGGTGGAGAAGAGGCCTCGGATGCCGATTGGGCTGTCGTGGACGCGGCCCCGCTCGGCACGATCATCTACAGCGTCGATGCCATCGACGGCTCACTGCCATACGACTCGATGACCTTCGGTTTCAGTGTCAACGTCAGCGTCCACGTCCGGCGAGAGAGTGGCGACGAGCTCCTCGCCGTTGGCATCGCGAACTCGTCGGGGTACATCGCCATCTGGGACACCGTGGGCGTGCACGCTGGCACCGTCGGCGACGTCCTCCAGATCATTGCGGAACCGCTCGTTGCTGACGACATCCGTGCCGAAACTGTGGCAGCCGTGGCCGCGCAGGGCAAGGACCGGTCGCTAGCAGATGAGCTCCTCAACGACCTCGACCTGATCCTGTCAACCCTCGGGGGTGCCCCAGTGTCCTTGGGGTTGGTAGTCGGCAGGCTCGGCGCCATTGTCTCGT
The DNA here is from genome assembly GCF_015351275.1 of Pseudoclavibacter sp. VKM Ac-2867. Taxonomy (NCBI): domain Bacteria; kingdom Bacillati; phylum Actinomycetota; class Actinomycetes; order Micrococcales; family Microbacteriaceae; genus Pseudoclavibacter; species Pseudoclavibacter sp. VKM Ac-2867. Next base: position 122,260 of record NZ_JADKSL010000010.1, on the reverse strand, counting down.
TCAAGCCACAGGCGATCCACGATGCGGTCTACCTGCCGATCCTCACAAGCCTCGGCATAACCATCGTTACGTCAGACGGTCGATTGATCGATAGCGGTTCAGTCGGGGCGTACTTCACGAAGGTCGGCCGAGACGAGAACGGGGTTATCCTCCGCCCAGTCCCGGCTTTCGTCGCCGCGCGCAACCCAATAACCGCGCACCGATTGCGGGAGAAGCTATTCGGACCCCTGCCTGAGAGCGACCGGTAGCCACCCATCCCACCACCGGCCCCAGCACGTCGCGTTCCGCGTCGATGTGCTGGAGACGTTGGTGTGAGCTTCCGCGGCCGCTGTTCTGGCTCTCTCGCGAGATGTCGCTCCATCGTTTCGTGCGGGGAGCGACGTCTGTGCATCGGTGTTGACTACGGGGCAGCTCTCCATTTCCGGCTCCGATATCGCTACTGCCACGGTCGAGAACGTCCTTATTGCACGTCGGATGTGCAGGACTTGGGGTGTCAGTCGGAGCGCCGACGGAGATGGCCGCGGTGGCGCCCGTCGAAGGCTTTATCGCCTCCTGGAACGATTGCCACCGCGCGTGAACGTCACCACTGGGTCGCGGGCGTGCGGCAAGGTACGCCTGGCTGTTGAGGGTGAGAGAGGCTCAGTCGTGCTGGTGGGGAGCTTCGTTGACCCGGACGTCCTCACGAGCGGGCTGTGTCCCTGGCGGTGTTCCGGCTCACACGCATCATCCGCGCGGGGTCTCATGCGAGGTGTAGATCGGCGATGTGAGCTTTCCCGCAGCGATGTGTCACTGGCAAGGCCATCGAGGGCAGGTGTCACTACCGCAGCTCACTCGTCGCATGTGGGTCCAGGTGTGGTCCGGTAGGCCTGGAATTACCGGACCACAGCTCGTTTACAACGCGGGAACGCGTGCCTGGAACCTAGTGACGAGGTCTGTGTTGTGCGTGTCGTTGCCGTCTACGTTCGCGCTTCGCCAGAGGGGGAGATCTGCGTCAAGGTCGTAGACCTTGCGCAGCACTGTCGTCCACAGTGCGGTGTTTGCGATGCTCGATACAGGGGAGGTCACCGGCGAGTTTGTCGGCCAGCTCACGTCGCCCGGAGGGACGGCCGTGTCGACGACGATATCGGCGAGCGATGCAACGGTGCAGGTGGATCGACGTGGAGCTGATCGAGTGGCCTGGAGTGAGGTGAATGCGATGACTGTGGCCCCCCTGTCTTTCGCAACCTCCGCAATCTCGACGGGGTACGGATTCACGCCGCTGTTCGAGAAGATGACGACGGTGTCCTCGACGGCCAGGTCCGCTTTCTCGGCGACGTCACGACCAAGGCCCGGTCGCCGTTCCGCGCTAGTTGCCGATCGTGCTCCGAAGAAGGGGAGCACCTCGGGGTGCCAGAGTGGGCTGACGAAAGCCAAACCACCAGCCCGGAAGAAGGTCTCGAGGACAGCGGCCAGCGAATGGCCAGCGCCGGCCGGTCGCACGAGCCCGCCGCTTCGACCGGTCCGAGCGATGGCTCGCGCCGCGGCTGACGTCGACCTGTCGTTCTCGGTGAGAACCTGGTCGATGAATGTTGCGATGTCCGTGGTCACAGCCATCCCTTTCCTTGCAGGCCGACGCTGAGCCGTTCTTTGATGTGCTCCACGTTGACGAAGTGGTCGATCTGCACCGCGACCGGTGCAATGCTGGCGATTTCCTCGAGGTACGTCTGCTGTGCGATGACGACGTCGGGGGATTGGGACCTCGCCGATCCCAGGTCGGTATACGTGACGTTCGCTTCCACTCCCAGTTGATCAAGCGCCTTCTTCGCGGTTGTACTGAGCATCAGGCTTGTCCCCATGCCCGCTCCGCACACCGCGAGCACTTGGAGAACAGCAGGACGCGCGGACCCCGCGGAGGCTAGGTGCTCAGTGATCCCCGAAGGCGAACCAGCCTGTCCGGCCGGCACGAGTTCCTCTGCGCGTCGTGAGCGCTGAGTCGCAGATTCGGGGCGGCTGGTGCTCGTGTTCGGCGTCTCGTCTGCGCCTACCTGCTCAGTGAGAGCTGGTCGCTTGGTGCGCTTTTGGCGAGAGGACAGTGATGCCAACGTGAGCATGGTGAGGAACAGGACGGATACCGAGATGATGATGGCACCCCAAGCTCCGAGCGGTGCGAGCAAGGCGCCGAGGCCGAGCAGCGCCCAGCCGACGACGAACCAGTCTGCGTCGGCGAGGGTCGCGAGCTCGGGTGCTGTCCCCGACCACAGGCCCCAGCCGATCCATTGCCCGAACGCAAGCACCACGCCATTGATGACACCGCCGAACACGGCGCCTCGCCAACCGGCAGCCGCGTTGCCGAAAACGCCTCCAGCTCCTCCGCCGAAGAACAGCATGATCATCGGCGGGACGAGCACAAACCAGCCGAGACCTGCGAAGACCGCCATGAGGACCAGGAAGACTGCCACTGACGTCAGGAATCCGATCATCACAGCAGTGGGGGCCTTGGTGAAGGTAACGGGGAGATCGAGGGCGGGTTTTGAGCCAGGGAGGACTCTATTGGAAAGCCCTTGGAACGCGGGAACGATCTCCGCGAGGAACATTCGCACGCCGAAGAGCAGAATCGCGATTCCTGCCGCAAACCTGAGGCCTTGCAGGAGCGCCCAGACCCATGGCAGCAGCGTCGCTCCGGCCATCTGCTCCTCCACCACGTCTGTCGCAGCGAAGAGGATCGCGATCAGGAGGATGCTCCCGGTAACGAAGGCGGTCGAGACGTTGATGTCCTTGAAGAAAGACAGCATCCGCGGCAGCTTGAGGTTCTCCGAGTTGTGCGCCACCGGGTCTCCCAGGCGCAGGGCTCTCGCACCGTAGCCCGCAGCGAGTGCGATCGTGGAGTCGGTGTGCGCCAGTCCCACTTGGTCGTCGCCCATGACTCGTCTCATGAGGGGACCGATGGCGATGGGCTGCAGTACCCAGTAGGAGCCAGCAATCAGTGAACCTGCGCCGGCGAGTATCCATCGATTGACGTCCCCGAACATCTCCACCAAGCTTGCGGCGATCACCACACTCATCCAGTACATGAGGTGGCCGGTGAGATACACGTAGCGCGCAGCCGGGAACACTCGCACGAGTGCAAGGTGGACGATGAAGCCACCCGCAATGATCAGCGGGATGACGGAGCCGGCTCCCGTATTGAACTCTGCGAGCGTGGACTCGGCTGTCGGTGGTTCGAGCCCCATGGCGCTTGACACGATCGCCTGGAAGCTGGTGAGTCCGCCGGCAAAGATCTCGACCCCCAGGTTGAGAACCATGACGCCGATGGTGGCGCGAATGCCACCTGCAACCACTTCCTCGAAGGGCTTGCGCTGCAGGGCCAGGCCCACGATCGCGATGATGCCGATGAGCACGGCGACCTGGTTGAACAGGTTGTTCGTGATCACCTCGATGATGCTGACAAAGACTTCCACGGTGCTCTCCAAGCGTCACGGGACGGGGTGCTGTAGACCAATCACGTATTGGTATAGTCCAATTTTGAACGAGGCGCAAGCCTCTGCTTGCCGCTCGTCGCCGAGTTCCGCCGTACCTTGGGGTCGGGGTGCGAGGATTGCAGTGTGACGACACCGAAGTATCAGAAGCTGGCGGACGCCCTGCGTGAGCGGATCTTCGCCTCCCCGGTTGGCGCTGCGATTGAGAGCGAGCGTCAGCTTGCGGACGAAGCTGGGATATCCCGAATGACCGCTCGGCGTGCGATCGATGAGCTCGTGCGCGAGGGGCTGCTCGTGCGCGAGGTCGGCAGGGGTACGTTTGTGGCCCGCCCCGTCGTCAGTGTCCCTTTGCAGTTGACGAGCTTCTCCGAGGACATGCGTGCGCGCGGGCACCTCCCCACGAGTCGCGTTCTCCAGGCCACACACCTCGAGGCGACCGAGGAGCTCGCGGCGGTGTTCTGCGTGTCACCTGGGGAGGATCTCCTGCTCCTTTCGCGTCTTCGTCTCGCTGACGGGGTGCCACTTGCGATCGAGCGGACCCACCTCAGGGCCCGTGATACGCCCGCACTGTTGGAGCGCGATTTCGCCGAGGCTTCGCTGTATCAAGTGCTCGCGGATGAGTACGGTATTCGCTTCGAGGCTGGCCGGCAGATCATTCGCGCGGGGATCGTCCTGGCTGAGGACGCGACCTTGCTGCAAATCGATCCTGGATCGCCGGTGCTGGAACTCCTGCGGACGACCATCTCCGACGGCTCGGTGATCGAATGGACAATTTCGACCTACCCGGCCTCTCGCTTCGAGCTGTCCGCCCAGATCGCGCCCGCGACCGCCCCCGCAGACGGTGCACTCAGCGCGCTGAGCGTTCGCCCGAACAGGCCAACAGGCTAGGCGTCAAATTCGGTCTTGACACGGTTTCAACCGTCACCTCTACTGGTACATACCAATTTTCCAGTGTGTTCTAGGAGGTAACTTCGTGCCTGCCCAAGATGGATCCACCGCCCACGCCACTCCCCACCCTTGGCCCCAGATGTCCAGGAGACGGCGAAAAATGCTGCCGTTCATCGGGGCCCTCGCGTTATCGTTTCTCATCGCGTCAGCTCCTGCTGCGAATGCGTCAGTGCTGTGGACTGGCGACCCCACTGACGGGACGAGCGCTTTCGGCAACATCGAGTGCGAGGCGCCCGGAGTCCTCGACGTCGAGGCGGATGCGTTCCGTTTCCAGAAATCAGTTGGCACGTACCGCTGCGAAGCGCGGGGTGTCAGCGTCGACGACCAGCGCGTGGTCTTCGCCGCGAATCAGACCTACTGGCTCGGTTGGACACAAGCGTTCGAGCTCGTGCCTGACTCGACTCAGGGCGACTGGGTTCCCTGGCAATGGAAGTCGTATCCGAACGCCGATCAGAACTACCCGCTGTTGATGCGTGTTCAGGATGGCCAGATCAAGCTCACCTATGTCGCGCCCGGTGGCGCTTGGTCGACGATCTGGTCCACGCCAGTTGAGGCATTCACTCCGAACGCTGTCGCGATCGGAATCCACACGTCCTCGCAAGCATCGGCAGGCTGGTTCGAGCTCTACTATAACGGCCAGCAGCAGACGTTCCTCGATGGCTCCAGCCGCTACCACGGGCGCACGTGGGACTCGGCAAATGAACCCAAGTGGGGAGCGTATGACCGCGACAACACGAGCTTCCAGATCGCCAATCGCGTGAGCAACCTCAGTATCGGAACCACGAAAGAGGACGTCCTGTGAAGACTGCTCGAACCGCAACGGTCAGGTGGGCGATCGGCCCACTCGCAACCTTGATCGCCGGCACCACGCTGTTCGCAGTTCCACCCGGCGCGGCACACACAAGCGAGGAGCAGGGTTCGAATCTCGAGGGTTGGGAGCTTGTCGCTGAAGAGGACTTCTCGGACGATTTCAGCACAGAGGGTGCCGGTTGGGTCCTCGATGAAAACGGGGTCGACGACACGTGGACGATCGATGACCTCGACGATGACGGGCAGGCCTGGCAGACGATCAGTGATCCGTACTTCAGCGAGGCTCTCGAAACGTTCCAGGTCTACCGGAAGCAAGTCCAACTCGGAGCCGATGGGTGGCTCACCGCCGAACTCGCCTCTGTCGATGCTGACCTCGATGGGGTTCCGGACTCAGAACCCTCATTCTCGACGGGACCAGCCGGCAGCGGTGAACAAGGATTGATCTTGGAGGAACCGCAATGGAACTCGGGCGCTGTGATTCGTCCTACCGAGGAACTTCCGGAAGAGTACCGAATCGAGGTCACGCTGAGGTCCCTCGACTTTGGTGGCAAGAGTGGTGGCAGTTTCCTGGACGGTGACAAGTACAACGGGTACGACGCCAACCGGGACTGCATGACTGGATATCCGTGGACGTTCAAGGGTGCACTCGCTGATAAGACTCGATGCGAGTACGGCAACGTGATCAACGAGAACGGCTTCTATTACCTCGCCATCCTCGACCACGCCAACCCCGCGCCACACGGAAATCCTGGGATTCACCACCGTCGAAAGGTCATCATGGACGGCTACTACGCTGACGTCGTCGGACAGTACGGCGACTACGCGACCTGCAACCCCGCAACCGGTGAGCCTTTCAGCTCGGCGGACTCCAATTATGTCGGCCTCAATGCTGTCTTCATCCGCGGCGACCGCTTCATGAAGGGGCAGAACTACATCGGCAACGAGTACCAGTTTGAGACGGCATGCGGGTCAGCAAACAGCATTGATCGATTTGGCCCGAACAACGAATACTCCCGAATCCTCACGTCTGCCGAGCTGCAACCAGAGTTCCTCCCCGATCAGAGCTACACCTTTGCAGTCGAGCGCAGCGATGACTCGTACACCATCGAGTACAGCGGACCGTTTCGCCACATCGGTCAAGCAACCTTCCGGTACACCCGAGACTTCGTCGAAGACGGGATCCCGATCTGGCACTACAACCAAGAGCCAGACGAGTACTGTGGCGAGTTCAACCAAGACCTCACTCTCACAGGAGCGAGTGGAACCTACACGCTCGAGGATGTCTGGCCTGCCGGGTCCGCGTACCCCGATTCCTTCATCATCGGCGACCCACATCTGAACTACTACGAAGGGTCGGCGACGATCGACGACATCCGCCTCTACGTGCCCGAGGACTGACCCTGTGAGGAATTAGCGAGCGGGACCTCCTGAACCCGGGACGATCCCCTCTCCAATCATCCGTAGTCTCTCGGCTCGCGGACCGCTTCAGCGGTCCGCGAGCCCTCTTCTACCTTCACGGCCAGCGCCCACCGGTCATGGGGCAGCGACAGCGATACCTGCGTTCAAGGGGCCCAGGGATGGAGCGAAGCCAATGTGCGCCCGGTCATTCATCTCGGCGCGCACCGGCAGATTTGAGCGCGCAAGGCCGTTCCATTGACACAGCACGAAGAGTGAACTGGACTTCGTTGCTTCGCAACGCTCACTCCAGAGCTTGATACCTGCGTTGGATGAGCCGCAAACCGCACTAAGTCGAGACGTCGGTCGTTGGTGCTCCTTCCTCCCGGGTCTGCGCCCCAAGCGCTCCCGCACCGTCACACCCACGTCAGACGAACCGCCACGAAACGGTTCGCGATTTCAAGTGCTTTGCCGGCACGAGCAGAGCTGGTCGTGCTTCGTTGCAGTGGACCCGTCGCGAACCCAGGCACTCAGATCAAGGCGCTCCAACATCGACGGGGCGCACGAGCGACAACGCCTTCGATCAGTAACCACCGGCCCCAGCACGTCGCGTTCCGCATCGATGTGCTGGGGCCGGTGGTGTTTCCGCAGCTGCAACGGTCGGGGACGTACCTGGCCCAACTAGGCAGCTCGCCGTGGTCGTTTCACGATGATGCGTTTCGGGTCGAGTGCTCGTGGTCCTCGCCATTCCGGGCACAGATACTCGAGCATGGCGACGGTTCGTTCATCGAGATCCTGGCGCCCGTTCAGGCGAGTTCCCCTGATCCGGGTTCGGAATTCGCTGAGCGCGTTGCCGGCGATCTCTTCTTCGCGAGTGCCGTCCGGACGGAACAGGCGGGGGAGCCTGATGTGCGCTTGCAGGTATCCGAGGATCGCGAGGAGTCGCTCCTCGTCGGTGTCGGGGGCGTCGAGTTCTCCCGATTCACGTCGCTCCCACTGCTGCGGATGGTCGGTCATGAGCATGTGGACCAGCCACGACTGCTCCTCCGTCAGGGTTCTCGACTGGACACGCCGCTTCGCGATCACGGAGCGGAGCCACTGTCCGAGGTGGCACTCTTCGGGCGAGAATCCCGGAGCGATCCTCTGCCGCGGAAGCCCACCGCGGGTGTACGCGAACCCCTGAGCTTTCAGAAGGTGCGCTTCGAAGGATTCGGTGCATCCGCGCTTCGCGTCGGGGCAGTGATTGATCGTCATGCCGGATATATGCGGGCGTGCGGTCTTGAGGCCTCCCATACCGCAGCAGATGCGGAACGACGCGTCTCTCCACGTGGGGAGCGTGTTCAGAACTCTCCGCGCGGGAAATGTCGGTGGCCGCGCTTACCTTCCTGGCATGACCAACATTCGCACGCTCATGCGCCGCCACGAGTTCGACCTCAGAAGGTTCCGCGGCCAACTCCGCGCGTCTGATTCGTCCGACTGGCTCGAGTCAGATGCGCCGGTGTCCCAGGAGACCGCCCCGAAACTGCCTGCCTTGGGGCCGGTTCGCTCGATGACAAACCCGCACGCCAACCTGACGATCGTCGGCCAGGTCACCAGCCAAGCCGCGCACTGCCACGATCCGGAACTGGACGGCTTCGTCGTGACCATCTCCGTGGCGGCACACCATCGACTCCTGGGGACCCGGCTCCCGATCGACGAGGGCGACGCCGCAGTGTGGGTCCGGGCGGCACTCGGCGACGAATGGTCACCGCACGTGTTCACGGCTGGTGCGCTCAGCACGACCACAGACTCGGCGGACACCGAGCGCATCCAGCTGACGACGCGGTTCTACTACGTCTTCCTCGGCAGCGACCGGAAGCCGCAGAGCGCACCCCAGTCGATGACTGTGCCACTCACCGCACTCGCCTGACTGAGTAGGTGCGGGCCCGCCGCGGGCCGAGCACGCCCGGTGGGGGCCCGCGCATATGCTGGCGCGGAACGCGACCGGCGAGGTGTCGAGTCTGCTGATGAAGCCGCCGCGGATCGCTCGTGCCGCGCTCACCGACGGAAGGCCAACGCATGTCCCTGACCGAGCACCTCAAGGATCTGCGTTCACCCCTACGCATTTACCTGGAGCATGTTGCGCCTGAGCTCGGCGAAGTCGAGGAATTCGAGGCTGTGGAGCGGCTTCGTGCCGACGCTTGGGGACTCACCCGCCTCCTGGAGACGCGGACGGTATCGCCGAAGCTCCCGCAGGTGGACGGCCCCCGTGCCGGCACAGCCATCGATCTGCGCATGCGGATGGCACTCGGCGACTTCGACCTGCTGCGGTCAACTGCGCTGGCCGGAGCGGCCGCGCTTCCCGGTCTCGCCCCGGCCGTCACGAACGGGCAGCACCGAGCCGCCGTGCTGCAGGGATCGTTCGAGGTCGCCGAACGCCTCCTCTCGGCACCGTCGGATGAGGAGGACCTCGACCTAGCTGCGCTACTGCTCGCGCAGTGCGAGCAGATCTATCGCGGCGGCACAGGAGTTCTCGCCGGCTCGATCGGGAAGGCCTGTGACCAAGTACAGGACGGCGAGGAACTCGCGGCGCGCCTGGACCCCCTCGCGATCGCGGACATCCGGTCGATGATGCTGGCGAACGAGCAGCCGCTGGCACGGTGGCAACAGGTCATTGCCGACGGCGGCAAATACGTACCTGGTCCGAATTTCGCCGGTGCTCGGCTTGTCGGTGGCGCCGATGGCGACTGGATCGTCAATGGGACGCTGTACGACTGCAAGGCCTACTCGACGCTGAGGTCATCCGACCTCCGCGAGTTCCTCCTCCAGCTCCTCGCCTACGTGCTGCTCGACCTGGACGACGAGCACCGCATTAGAGAGGTCGGGCTGTGGCTCCCGCGCCAGGCAATGACACAGACCTGGCCGGTTGCACGCCTCATCGACGGCGATCCAGAGGTGCTCCTACCGGAACTGCGCAGAGGACTCGCGGAGGCCGTTCGCCGCGACCGCAGCGAGCGGGACTACGACAAGCCGAGCGAAGCCCGACTCAAGATCGTGGTCGCCGAGAATCCTCTGACACGCCCAGCACCGCTCGACTACCTCGCTGATGACGACAGCGAACGTGTGCGCCGTCGGATCGCGCGCAACACCAGCACTGACCCGATTACCCTGCGTCGACTCAGCGCGGACCGGCACTGGACCGTCCGGGAGGGAGTGGCGCTGAACCCCGAAACAGCCTCCGACATCATTGCCGTGCTGCGCGAGGATCGGAGCCGCCTAGTCCGGGAAGCGGCAGAACGACATCCACGAGCGCCTCGGGTGCAGATCGAGAAGCGACCGAGAGGGGTGATGAGCTCGACCCGGGAGGCCAGCCAGGGCGTGGCGGTCCCCGAGACGGTCGTCGCAGAGTCCGCCCTGGACACCCGCAGGACGCTCGCTGAACTTGCTGAACTTCAGCTGAGGCGTCCGGAGATGGGACCGTCACATTGGGTCCACCAGGTTCTCTGGCTCCTGACGTCTCCGAACGCAAGCGTCTTCGAGGGCGGGCTGCTCCCAATCGAGACGATGCGGTGGGAGTGGAAGCGCGGGCGCGCGAATCGTGTGCCGGAGTGGCTCCAGCGTGGCGTTCCGCAAGAGGTCCTCGACGAGTTCTTCAGCCCGGAACAGCCGAGCTGGCTCCGCCGGATCGCCGCACGGTGGAAGTCCGTCGAGGACCACAAAGAATGCCTGGCACTCTTCGGCGACCCCGACCCAGGAGTTCGCGTGGACGCACTGAAGCGCTCCCGCCCACATGACCACGCGGCTCTCCACCCCATCCTGGAGGACCTCGTCGCCTCGTACGACGCGCGTCTGCTCTTCGGTGGACGCGAGGCAGCCGCCGACGTGCTCGAGTTGGCGATCAGCCACGCGGCGACTCCCGTGGAAGCCCTGATGGAACTCGCTGAGGGGGCGACCAGGGCCAGGCGGCAGCAGCTCGCTGTGCATCCGCGACTGAGCGACGACTTCCGCACGGAGCTCGGCCGGAAACTTCTCACGAGCCGCCGCCGCGACGACCGGGTCTTCTTCGCAGAATCACCTCACACGCCCGAACCGATCCTCCGCGACCTGGCCGCTGTGGCCAGTTCCGAAGTCCGAACCGCGCTCGCCTGCAACCCGTCCGCTCCCGCAACCGTCCTGGACGCTCTGAGCGGGTCAACGGACGCGTTCCTGAAGCTCGCATGCCTGGAAAACGCTAACCTACCCCTCGTTCGCGGTGTCGAGGTCGCGGAGGAACTCCTGAGCCTCCGACTGCACGAGCTTTCCTTCCAGGTCCTCGTACTGCTGCAACGGCGCCCCGAGCTCTCACCGCATCGCGCCATCGTCGCCGCGGCCCTGAACGTCGTGTCGAAACGGCAGTCGTCGGACGCAGACGGGCCATGGCTAGCTTCCGAGCACCCATGCACGAGCGAGGAAACCCTGACCCGGCTCGCACGCCACTCGCGCGAGGACGTGCGCGCCCAGGTGGCGAAGCATCCGCAAACTCCGGTCGACATCGTCGAGACGCTGGGCAAGGACTCTCAGGAGGTAGTCCGAGCGTCCGCAGCAGCATCGGGACGGAACTCACTAGTGTCGCTCCACCGCCTGGCCCAGGATCCCCATTGGGCAGTCAGGGCAGCGACCGCGAGCGACACCCGGCTGTCGGACGATGCCCTACGTGCACTCACGCGGGATGACCACTACGCCGTTCGACTCGCTGCGACGCGGAACCCAGCTACCCCGGAAACGCCACCCGCGAGCGACTCGAACGAACTCGAGACAGCGCCTGGAGTTGGAAGCCGTGAACTCGAGGGCCCAGACCAACAACGACGGCTGATCGCGCTGGCAGCTAGCCCCAAAGCGCAAGACCGCCAGGAGGCGGGATACGACGACGAAGCGAGCTTGGGAATTCTCACAGCTCTCGCCGGGGACCCGCGGAGCTACAAGGTTCGTTGCGTCGCCGCCGGGAACCCGAACATGAGCATGGCCCTCCTTCGCTTGCTCGCTGAGGACGACCGCCAGGAAGTCCGCCAGGCGGTCGCTCTCAACCCTGCTGCTTCCACCGACGTTCTCCTTGGACTCGCCTCGCAGGACGCAGACTTCGCACTGCTTGTCGTCTTCAACCCAGATGTACCAACGGACGTGCTCGATGTGCTGGCGGCGGACCACGACAAGCTCATTCGATTCGTCGCAGGTGAGGCGCTCCGAGCCCGTCGACCCTGAAGGGATTTCGCCGTCGCCCCTGACACAAAGCTCGACGTCAACGACACAGATCAGCGCAGGTGTCCGCGAGAACCTCGAACAGGGCGTGGAGTTGACCGGACTCGAACTTGCTCTCACTCGTCTGCTGCCTGTGGGTTGGCCCTCCGGCCTCAGTGAAGTTCTTCGTGCTCCCGCGGCGCGAACACTCAAAGCGCTGAAGGCCCGTAGTCGGCGATCTCGTTCGGTACCTGGTAGCGGCCTCCGCCTGCGTTCAACCTAGAGGCCAGTTCAGTTTTGTTGAATACGCGTCTAGATTGAACCGGCCGACTATCCGCGCCTCGCTCGGTGCGGCTCGATCGCGATAACCGGAGCCGCCGGCGCTTCCAGTTCCTGCTGCTCGAACGCCTCGTCGATGCTGATGCCGATGCGGTCCGCGAGGTCCTGCACGATGAGCTTGGTGAAGATCTCGTCACCATCGGATTCGCCGGGCGTGCGGGGGACCAGGAGGTAGCGGCCGCCGGGGCCCACGAGGTCGTTGAGGATGTCATGCACGGCCGCGTCGAGGTAGGTCGGCGGGAGTTCCCGGCGGGCCGGTGCTGGCCGGTCGATGGGGATCGTCGCGAGCGGCATAGCCGGGTGACGCGCAGGGACGGCGTCCACGAAGTTGACGTACGCCGGGTGCTGCGGCGACGCGGGGCTCTCGGTCCAGAACGAGTCCTCGGCAACGTCGTCATCGACGGGCGCGGGCATCGGTGGGCGCGCGAACACCTCGACGGTGTGGGGTGCGTCGATGGTCGTGGTGCGACGGCGGAAGGGCCACATGGTTGGGGGTCCTCTGATTCGGCGGTGTCTGGTCACCCCTTCTATGCGGGCACGCCGAAGGCCCCAACGATCTGTGCCGTTGGGGCCTTCGAAGCGGAGCGCGCGCGGACTACTCGCTGTCGGTGTCCGCCTCCTGGTGCTTGGCGGCGATCGCCTCGAGTTCCGCGTCCAGACCCGCGGTGAGGAGGTCGATGACGCGGCTCAGCCCGTCGAGGATGACAGGGTAGTCGGCGTCGCCGGCGGCCTCGTGCTGCTCCAGGTAGTCCGCTGTCTGCCCGAAGTGCTGCTCCGCCGGGACCTGCGCGCCACCTTCGATGGCGATGAGGTCCGGCAGGTGCAGGGCCGCGAGGGCCGGTGCGAGGGACTCCGCGAGGAGCTTCGGCTCGGCGGGGGAGTCGTCTCCTGGGGCGACGAGCCCGCGCCCTTCGTTGGCGATGATCTCGCCGAACGTGACGAGACCCATGAGGGTGCGCACGCGGGCGTGGTCGACGGCGAGCCCCGCGGCGACGTCGGACGCCCAGTTCGGGTTCGACGCGGCGTCGTCGGCAGTCGCGAGGATCGGCTGCAGGTCGATGCCGGCGAGCTCCGCATCGTCGGCGCCTGCGAAGAACGCGAGCACGCGCTGCTGCACGGCAGGGTCGTCCGCGTCGAGACCAGCGAAGGTCATGAGCACGTCCAGCCAGGTGCCGGTCTCAGCGTCGTAGAGGCCAGACCCTTCCAGCTCGAGCGCGACGCGCAGACCGAACTCGTCGGTGCCTTCCATCGACAGCTCGCCCGTCACCGGGTGCTTCGACACGGACGGGAGCGACACCTCAAGCGGGAGCCAAAACAGCGGATGCCAGAGCAGACCGCCGCTCATGCTCGGGTACGGGTCCTCATCCGGCCAGTGAGGCGCGAGCGGGAACGCGATCGAGTCCGGGGACACGATCGCGTTCGCCGGAAGGCCGGTCTCGTCGAGGAAGCCCGCGAAACGGGTCATGAGGATGAACGGGTGGGTGGGGGCAGAGGCGAGGTCGACGAGGGATTCACCGGGTTCGGTGACCCAGGAACGACGTGACGGGGTGGGAGTCAAAAGAGGTGTGCTCGCAATCGGGATGAGGTGGGAGTGGTCGGCAGCACCCTCGCATCCGCAGGAAGGGTGCTGCAGGGACACTATGCGGGGACCGCCTAGCTCTCAGTCGCCGAAGGCTCTGGTACGGAGTCGACAACTGCAATGCCGCCTTGATTCACGCAATCGCGTGCGAGCTCGAACACCTGATTTTGCAGGGCAGCTTCAGGCCCTGACACATCGATGGACATATCCACGGGGCTGAAAGATGCCAGGGGGGTGGCTCTGTCCGTCGAGGTGTAACCAAAGCGGTCACGGTCTAAGAGCATGATGGGTGCGTCGCCTCTCCACTCCATGCCGACGCGAATCTCGTACCCTCCCGCTCCTTGGGCGTCTCCAGCGACTTTGGCGAGCGCAATCACGGCTGCGGCGACAGCTTCGAGTGCTGTGCCCTCGACGTGCGACGGGTGCTGGAAAGCATCGTGACCCTTCTTGTGTCCGCCGACAGCCGCTGCAACGGTGACTGCTCCGTCGGCGTACCAGGTCGCCTGAGCGTCCCGCCATTTGTTCGCCTCGCTCAGCGGAATTGGTGCTATCCAACTTCTCAATCCAGGGCGTGGATTGTGAACGTCGGCACTTTTCAAGGGCGCGAATCCTCGGTATCGGTGCAGTCGAGCTGCGAGAACACTTGCATCCGCGAAGAGCTGAGCGGCCTCATGACGCTCAGCACGCTTGGGCGGCCGAGGAATCCGAGGTCGTGCAATCGCTATCGCCCAGGCACGCTGTTCGGTGTCATGGCCACGAGTCGCGACCTCATACTGCCGCTCAAGCCCCTCGTTGGCGTTGCGTCGAGCGTCGAAACGTGCTCGGTACATCCTCTCGATCTGACCCTCACGCATCCACTCGGTGTCTGCGTCGTTGCGTCTGGGGGCACCAAAGTACTCACCTTTGTAGACGAGATGCGGACCGTCGAGGCTTTCCGGCACTTCCACGACGAGCACCCGCGAGCTTGCCGACCCCACCGGGGTGACCTCCAGGTCGAAAATGGGCGGGATGATGGCTGTGACGGCGGCACGGCGAAGCGAGCGCTCGTAAGACTCCGTCAGCTCCTCAACTCCAATGCGTTCCGCAGCGCGCTTTTCATCTGCCCGGACTCCGTACACAAGGATTCCTCCACCCGTATTGGCCATCGCAGCCACATCTTTCGGGAAATCGCTCTTGGGGAGGTGCGTCTCAGGAATGAGCTCTTTCTTCCAGTCGAGGTCAGTAGCCTCGGCAACTCCCTCCGCAACAGCTCCCTCGATCATCTCGTCAGTCAACGGGCCAGGCGGGAGGCCCAGGGCCCGGTGGATTGCAGTAAACGTCATCCCCCGAGACTATGCGGCGCGTCTCAAGTCATGCCATCCGCCCTCGCTCGCGCATAGAAAGGGCATGACCTTTCCGAGTGCCGAGCGCCTCTCCGCCCATTCATCTCTCCTGCACGCCCGTTCCGAGCTCGCCCTTCGAGCCATCCCCGACAACACCTTCGACGCGATCGTCACCGACCCGCCGTACGAGGTGGACTTCGCCCGCCAGGTGAAACAGTCGTGGGACGCGACCGGGATCGCGTTCTCCGTCGACCTGTGGGCGGAGGCGATGCGAACGGTGAAGCCCGGCGGGAACCTCATCGCATTCGGCGCCCCACGCACACACCACCGCTTGGTCACCGCCGTCGAGGACGCCGGCTGGGAGGTGCGAGATGGGATCGTGGCGTGGGTGAAGTCGTACGGGTTCCCGAAGCGGCTGGAGCTGCAGGAGCTGCTCGCCAAGCGCGGACGCCCGGACCTCGCGGAGATGTTCGCGGGGGCACAGAACATCATGAAGCCCGCGTACGAGCCGATCCTCGTGGCCAGGAAACCGCTCGACGGCGACCTGGTCGACAACATCATCAAGCATGGAGTCGGCGGGCTCGGCATCGACGCGTGCCGCGTCCCCACGGACGACGACCGGTCCCGTCCGCCGGGCAAGGCGGTCGCCGGCGACGTCGTGAACATGTCCCGCGGGTCCGCACCCTCCTCGAGCCACCCGGGCGGCCGGTGGCCGACGAACATGCTCATCATCCACGGGCACGACTGCATCGAAGGCGTGCTCTGCGAGGACGGATGCCCCGCTGCGGAGCTCGAGGCACAGAAGCGCGGATCCGCCCGATACTTCCCGCAGTTCCACTACTCGGGACGTGCCACTGGGCGGGAACGGCCGATGGTGGGCCGGGTGCGGCACCACACGGTGAAGCCGGTGTCGGTGATGGAGTGGCTCGTGAAGCTCGCCTGCCCGATCCCCGGCATGAAGATCCTCGACCTGTTCGCCGGCACCGGCGCGACCGCGGAAGCCGCGGAACGAGTGGGCCTGGGCCACGAGACGTTCCTGATCGAGCAGGGCGCGGAACACGTCGAGCTCGCCCGCGAACGGTTCCGGACGTTCGTGCCCGCATAGCCAGGCGACCACCCACTGATCAGACAGGACCCCACGATGACCGAGAGCGCGATCGACGCCGTTGTTGCACGATTCGACCCGGCCCACCAGGGCCGCGTCCGCCACCTCATCGGCACCGACGACGAACTGGCTGGCTACTGGGGAGTCATCATCCCGCAACCGCACCTGGAAACGCTGCCGGAGAAACTGACGCGGAAGTGCTGCACGTACAAGACCTGCGGGAACACGGACCTGGTCCTGTCCAAGTCGTTCCTGAGCGTGCCAGTCAATCCGGACCTGCGTCGCCAGTTCACTGGTTACCTGTCCCTACAGTCCATGCGGTTCGCGTATCGGCGCGCGTCCAACGACGATGTCTTCTTCTCGGGTAATCACACGCAAGCGCTTGAGTTCGCAAATGACCCCTGGTACTTCCCGATCGACGAAGACGCGGACGAGCTCCGACGAGCGGAGATGCAAGCATGACCGGCTTCCCCACCCACTACGAGGTGCTCGGCGTCGACGAGAACGCGACCGAGGCCGACATCAAGCGCGCCTTCCGAGGCCTGATCCGTCAGCTCCACCCGGACACTGGCGGTAACAACCCTGCCCGCGCCGCGCTCGTCACCGAAGCGTTCGACGTGCTCTCCCGCCCCGACTCCCGATACCTCTACGACGCGGACCTGCGCCAAGCGCGCGAACGGACTCAGCCGCGTACCGCTTCGAGCTCGTCGGCTTCGAGGGCAAGAGCGACTTCGAAGCCGGCCGCCCCACAGCCGCAGCCCGACCTCACGCGCTGCGAGGGGCCAACGGATTCGCCGACGCGACTCCCTAAGGATCAGCGTCCCGGGAAGTCCGGGTGGTGGATCGCCGCGATCGCGCTGAACATGCTGATGGTCGTGGTTCCGGTGTTCGCGCTCATGCACGGCGACTGGGCGTTCTGGCCGACCGACATCGCCGTTGTCTCGCACAAGACGACGCTGCTGGCGGCGTGGGCCTTGATCCTCGCCCTGCCGCCCCTGTTCCCCCCTCGCTGGTCGGTCGTCCAGATCGCGACCCCGATCCTGACCGTGCTCATGCTCGCGCTGATGCTGCTGTTCAGCTGGTTCGGGTGGACGCCGATCGTCGAGTTCTTCGCGCTGTCCTCCGAAAAGCCCTGGCTGATCCCGATCGTCGTTGCCCTTCCCACCTACGGGGTGCTGTTCCTGCGCAATGTCACCGTCGGCGGTCTCATGGACGCCCTCGGGTACCGGCACGCGCGCATCAGCATCGAGAGGCGCGACGACGCAGCTCGCAGGTGGGCAGCGTTCGTGAACGAGTACGCGCCGAACGGCGTCGTCGGCCAGGTCATGCAGATCGGCCCGACGGTTCCCGGCAAGCGGGAGCTGCTGATCGTCGGCCTCGACGGGGAGCAAATGTCGGTGCGCGCCTGGATGATGGGCGCCACCCCCGCCCCGGGCGAGTGGGTGCTCGCGCTCAACGACCAGGACACCGAAGTCGCGCGCATCCCTGTCTCTGACTTCACCGCGTGGCTCGAGTGGACCCAGGATCCACGCCGAACGCCGGCTCGCGCATAGGGGAGAGGAAACGACTCTGCGCCGGAGGAGTTGACGACCACCCGCACGCTCTTCGCGAAAGGCTCCCATGTCCACATCCACCTTCACCCGCCAGCGCCGGACGGTCACCGCGCTCGGTGTCGGGTCTGTCGCGCTGATCGCGCTCGCCGCGTGCTCGCCGACCTCGAACGTCGCCGAGAACACCCCGGACCCGACGAAGACGCAGGGCTCGAGCGTGCCGTCCTCGACGACGCCGACCACACCACGTCCGACCGTGCCGCAGGCGGTCAGTGACACACCACCCCAGACCTCACCGACTCCGTCGCCGAACGCGAGCGGCAACACCGATGACACGTACGTTGTCGTGAACCCGAACACGCTGCTTCCACCGGCCAACGGCAATGGTGGGAACACGCGCGTCGACGCGTCGCCGGAGCTTCCCGTGTTCGCGCCGCCGGTCGGTGGCGTCATCACGACCCCGGGTGGAGGTGGCGATGGTGACGGCGGCATAAATCCGGGCAACCCAACGAACCCAGGCATTCCGTCGAACCCAGGGAACCCCACGAACCCAGGCAACCCGACCGATCCGGGCAATCCAACGAACCCGACCGATCCGGGAAACCCCACAGACCCGACCGATCCCACGGACCCCACGGATCCGGGGACTCCCGGATATCCGGTGATTCCCGGACTGCACGAGGCGAACGTGACGCAGGACATGCTCGCGGCGTTCATCGAGCAGTACAACGCCATCCGTGTGGAGAACGGACTGTCCGCGCTCCCCGCTGACCGTTTCCTCGTCGGCACGGATGCGTTCTCGTTCAAGCCGGGGGAGCAGGCAGTCGAACTTAGCCTCGGCACCATGCCAGCCGACCCGCACGCCGGTCAGGTTGTCCCGTCCAACGAGGCGACGTGGCTGAGCACCGCCGCGGGCCCGCTCGAGAGCCTCGGCACCGCGGCCGCGAACACGTGGTGGGAGAACGCCGCCGACCGCGACATCATCTACCAGACCGCTGCTGGCCAGTCCTACGGCGGACCGCTCGACCTGTCCACGTGCCTCGTCATCAACTTCGCCGTCGTGAACACCGGTGGCGCGGGCTCCGCGGCGTGGGTGCCGTGCGGGGACTCGTACACGACCGGCGAAGGCGTCGTCATCCCGCTCGTGCCCGCACCCACCGCCGTCCCTTCGCTGCAGGAGACGACGCTGACGGGCGGGGTGACCGCGCGCACGCAGTCCACCGCAACTTCGACGCTGACAGGAACCGACATGACGACGATCAACGCCCCGGCCCCAGCGGTGACCCCGACCGAAGCAGACACGGCCTACGTGCCCGCGCCGGCCGTGGCCGAGGGGGAAGACCTGAGCTTCTGGCAGCCGCCGGCGCTGGATGCTGAATCAGCGCCCGCCGAAGCGGAGCCGGTCGACGCCACCGAGGTAGCTGAGGTAGCCGAGCCGGTCGAAGTAGAAGCTGAGACGTTCGACGCGGCCGCGGAGGTGGACGTCGTCGAGGCCCCCGACGTCGAGGAGACCGCATCCGTCGTCGACGCGGAGCCCTCGGCCGAAGCCACCGAGTCCGCCGAGGTGGAGACGCCACTGTTCACGCAAACGGCCGCTGACCTCGGCATCGACATCGCTCCCGGCAGCTAGCCGATCGAGCATCCGGACCAGGCCGTCACCGCGGATCGTGCGGTGGCGGCCTGGTCCGGATTTCTGCCGCACACAGTGCAGGGAGAGCACCCACAACCGCCGACAGGAGCACCGTGACGAACTTCGACGCCGACCGGGCCCGCGAGCAGCACCGCGGCCACGGCACCAAGCCAGGCCAGTTCGGCTTCCAGGGGCACACCCCTCCCGCCCTCGACGAGTCCGCGTTCGCGAGCCAGGTCGACAGCTACGACACTGCGGCCGAGGTCATCGACAAGCTCCGTGACGAGGCCGGCGCCACCGACGACCAGGCGCGCATCCTCGAGCTCGCCGCGCTCGGCAACGACGACATCAACCAGGTGCTCGTCGAGAACTCCGCCACACCGGACGACCTCGTCACCGACCTCGTCGAGAGCGACGAGACCGCGGCCATGACGATCGCCGCCGCCCGCCGCGACCACCTGCCCGTGATCGCCTCCGAGGTGATGTGGACAAGCCAGGACCCGTTCCGACGCAAGCATGTCCTCGCGCACCGGTCCTGCCCCGACCACGTCCTCGAGGCCGGCGCTACCAGCCCCGACGCGGACGAGCGCTTCCAGGTCGCCGCGTGGGCCGACCGGCCCCTCCCGGAGGCCGTGCGGGAACGACTCCTCGTGGACGAAGACCCCCGAGTGCTCGCCGCCGCGGCTAGCAACGTCACGCTGACAGCCGAGGACGCCGACGCGCTCAGCCAGCACTCGCTCGCACGAGTGCGCCACTCGGTCGCTGCCAACCAGTCCACGCCTCCCGCGATCATCGAGCGTCTCGCGCTCGACACGGACACGGCCACGAGCACCGCCGCCGCGCGTCGAATGAACGGACACAGCTGATGAGCCAGCTCAGCTCGGACGCGCGAGCACGACGTGAGCGGGCCCGCGGCAACGGCACCGTCGGCGGCCAGTTCGGACATCAGCAGCATTCGGTGCCGGCGGGGGAGCTCGAAGCCACGTCCTCCTACGAGGGGATGACGCCGTTCGACGTTGACACTGAGCTCAACGAGGTGCTGGGTGGTCTCTCGGCCGCTGAGCAGATGAAGGCGGTCGCGCTGCGCCAGCTCACCGTCGTCCAGCAGTCGGACGAACGTCTCCGCTACGGCATGACCCGAGCCCAGCGTCTCGAGGAGGCACAGGCCAAGGTGGAGGAAGCCCGCGCCCTCATCGAACCGTTGCGCGCGCAGATGGACTCGATCGACGAGGAGCACGCTCGCCGGGGTCGCTGGCCGCGCGCGTTCGTCGTCCCGCAAGGCCACGTGCACTCGTCCCTCGGTTGCACGACCTGCTACCCAACCACCCGGTTCCAGCTGCTGCCCGAGTACTCCGGCAAGACGGAAGACGAGCTCGTCGAGGACGCCGGCGACCGCGCGTGCACCGTCTGCCTCCCCTCAGCGCCCGTCGACCGACCGACGAAGATGGAACTCCCCGAGGAACGCCAGGCTCGCGAAGCCCGACAGGCCCAGACGCAGGAGCGCGACGAAAAGAAGCTCGCCGCGGCCGCGAAAGCCATCACCACTCCCGACGGGGAACCGCTCAAGGTCGGCGGGTGGGCGTCGAGGTGGCCGACGACGATCAAGACCGAGCGCGCCGCGATGACGGAAGCGAAGTCGCAGCTGGGGAGCGTCGGCACCGTCCTCTACATTGCCGGCAAGGACGATTGCTCGGCAGAGCACCGGACGAAGATGCTCGCCCACGCGGAAGGCCACGGCGCCGACTTCGGCCGACTCGTCGACGCGATCGCCGCGAAACAGGGCAAGGCACCCGACGAGGTGGTGGCCGAGTTCGCTGGCCGCTGGCGCAAGGACAAGGAGTTCCGCGAGATGACCGAAGACCTCGCAGGTCAGCGCATCCCCGGCACCGACCTGACCTGGCCCGACGCGTAGGCGGCAACCACCCGCAGTGGTTCGCCACCCAGCGAGTCTTCCCTTGCTGGTCTCGTTACCGACGTCCACGGCCCAGCCCTGCACAAGCATCGCGTCCGTGCCGCCGAACCGGGTAGAGAGGGTGAATGTGTCTCTGAAGCACCCCTTCGGAAGCTGGACGCTGTCTTCACGTGCGGTCGTCCGCGCATGGGCGTGATCCAAGTTTGTGAGTCCGGGATGTCGGTCCATCAAGTCCGGCTTCTGCGCAGTCGCGATGAAGTCTGGGGTGGAACGGCTGTGGCTTTGCGCCACGCGAACCCACCGACCAGAGATGCCAGCGCACGAGAGTCCGCGGCTGGTTACGTTCTGGCCATACCTCGGCGCTTAGCCAGGCTTCTGCGGCGGGGGCAATCACGGTGAGGTCGATCGTTTCACCGAAAGCTCCTCCCGTGAAGGGCACGCGAACACCTACGGCAGCGATGACGCCAGGGCCGCGACTACGACGCCTGGCTGCAGCACTGCAATCGCGTTCGACTTCACACCGGATTCTGGGGCGCAACGTATCAGGGCTCGTTCACCAGCTCCCCGGCATGTGCCATAGGGTGCCGCGCGTCTTAGCTGCGCCGAAGGGCCAACTATTCCGTGGGGATGCTGATACGGGCACGCCATTCACCGACGGCCCCGATATCAGTGATCGGAAGCCCAGAGACGCCGGTCTCGAAAAACGATGCCGATGGCACATAGCGCTGGAGGTAGTCGCCAGCAGCAGTCAGGCAAAACAAAAGAGCCTGGACTGAGTCGGCCCCGTAAACTTCGAGCGACTCGATCTCATCCCCGTTACTGTTGAGAATGCGGTACTTGAATGCCGGAGCATCACCACCCTTGGGTATCACCTCTAGTCTCAAGATGCCCGCGTCGGTCTCAAACTCTCGGGTTGCGACTACCTGTTCAGGCATTTCCGGCTCAACCATTCGCGCCGGCCAAGCACGCTGCGTATCTTGTCATGTTCGCAGCATGGCAGAGGGCGGCTGCCTTTCCTCGCAGCTTAACGCAAACCTTGGCGCCGGCGTTCATCTGGCGGTCGCAAGACGCTTTCGTGTGCATGGGGAGCATGTGACTCGCCCCGATTCGTTGTGGAGCAATTCTCGCCGAGTGGAGTCCCTCGCTCATGGCCGACGCGGTCACTCCAGCCTGAACGTTTGTTGTGGACCCCGAGAGTGGTGACCCACCTGTAGGGCCGCTAAACGCTAGACCCAAGCCCAGTACCAGCGCAGTCCAGGAAGTTGTAATTGGCATCATGCCCCCGTAGCCGTTCTGTCTGTTCGGCAATCCTGGCATAACTTCGTAGTTTTTGCACCCTGTTTATGTATATATGCACGCTCAGACAAACTTGCACGTCCACAACAAGCGTCCACTGGTCAGCGGTGTCTCTCCGTGCGACCTCACAGTCGAGAAGATTCCCGTCGCGTGCCGCGTCTCAGTCTCAGACTCCACAACGGTAACGACCTGTCGCGGAGTGGGCAGACCTCTGCTTACCCAACCCCCGAGTGCCACCAATCTCATGACTCATGACGCCTAGGCACTGACCTCCTCTGTAGCTTTGCCAGACCCCTCTGGCAGAGCACCCGCATAGAAGAGCTACACACCACCCTTTGGCCGAAGGAGCCACCCGTGAACCGCACCGCCGCTCTCCCGCGCAAGACCGCCACTGCCGGCGACACCCTCACGAGGCTCCTCACCACCGACCTCACCCGGTTCGTGGAAAGCGCCTGGGGCTTCACGCCTGTCCTGCACGTCACCGCCACCTCCCGGAGCGACGCGAGCATCCACGTCGACGGGGATGTCGCCCGACCAGGAGGAGTCCTCACCCCGGCGCACCGCGCGAGCATCCAGCAGTTCATCGCCAACTGGATCCGCGACGTCAACGAGGCCAGCGCCGTCGCCCTGCGTTCGTTCGCAGTGTCGGTGCCGCGCGCGGCTTAGGCCTGGGCGTCGGCAGTGGCTGACGCGGCGTCCGCGCGCTTCACCGTGCGATAGACAGTCGCCCTCGACACGTCGAACAGTGACGCGATCTCTCCAATGCTCATGCGGCCCTCGCCGAGGAGCTCCACCAGGTGGTGCTGCTTCGACGCGGAGAGCTTCGGCTGCTTTCCCTTGAGCCTGCCCTTCGCTTTCGCGACCGCCATGCCCTCTCGCGTGCGCTGCCGGATCAGGTCACGTTCGAACTCGGCGACCATGGAGAGCACGTTGAACATGAGCCGGCCGACCGGGTCGGTCGGATCGTAGATGGCGCCACCGATGCTCAGGGTCACCTCTTTCGCCATGAGCTCGTCGACGATGTCGCTCGCATCCCTCACGGACCTGGCAAGGCGGTCGAGTTTGGTGACGACGAGCATGTCTCCAGCGCGGCAGACAGCGAGTGCTTTCTCCAGCCCCGGGCGCGATCGGTTGGCGCCGGTCATGCCGTGGTCGAGGTACATGCGATCCTCGGTCACACCGAGACGCTCGAGTGCGTCGGTCTGCGCGGTGAGGTCCTGATCGACGGTGGAGACGCGGGCGTACCCGATTTTGAGCGAAGTCACGCTCCAGTGTGACGTATAGGACCCCTTCACTGCGAGTCCCTACGCACAGGTCTTACGCACACTCGGGGTCGAGCAAACCCGGGCATGACGTCACGACTCCCGCTGGTTGCAAATGACGTTCGGCTTACGGACACCCCGAGCCGCGAGGTTCGCGCCTGTCGCCCCCGGATCGTCCTGGCCAGGTCGACGCCTCTCCGGGGGAGCGCTCGGGCGGCAGCCGCGATTGGCCATTCCCCGCATAGAAGAGGTATCGAGCTGTCGCCGCACACAGTGCCGGTGACGAACACCCGACTTCGGAGGCGACACCCATGACGACTGCAACCGCTCGACGCGAAGCTGCCCGAGGCAACGGTGTCGCATCCGCCGGCCAGTTCGGCCTCCAGACCCATTCGGCGCCGGGCATGTTCCTGCCGGTCGACCGGGTGAAGCAGATGGACGAGCAGATCGCCGCCTACACGAAGGCTCGGGACGACCTCATCTCCACCGGTCAGGTCTACGCCGGCAAGCAGCTCCTCGCCCTGTTTCCGACCGCTGTTCGCGCGGACGTGACCTTCGCCGATCGCATCGGCCGCTACGACGAGCCCGTGGGAGATCCGGACGTCGTGCGAGTTCAGGACTTCGCGATCTTCGACAAGGAACACGTCGACCTGGTGGAGAAGCTCGACGACGACATCGAACAGATCAAAGACACCGCCGCGGGAAAGCATCGCAAGCTCACGAAGGTGGAGCAGAACAAGCTCACCACCCTCGAGACCGACCGGGACCGGTTGCGGGAGCATGCGGCGATCGCGCTCTCCGCGATGGAGTACCAGGCCATGTCGGCGGACTTCGACCGCGAGTACCAGCTGAGCATCTCGAAGGTGGAACTTTCCGTCGATGAAGCGAAGGATCTCCACTTCGAGGCAATGGACCGAGCCCGCGCAGAAGCGCACGCCACCATCGACCTGTACCGACAGGACCTTGCCGCCTACGCCGAGGACTACCGGCTCGACCAGGTGGGCCACGTGGAAGTCCACACTCCCGACACTGACGCGTTCGAGGAGGAACAGGGGAACATCACCGTCAACCGCGTCTTCGACCGCGACGGCGAGGTCATCTACGACTACGCGACCGGTGGCGACAGCGAAGTCGTCGACGAGCTCGTGGAGTTCGCAGAGCGGGGGCTCTACGATCTGAACGCGAAGACGGACGACGCGAACCTGCGTCAAATGTCGAAGCTCGCCCGCGACGCCGCCACCTTCGGGATCGACCCGCAGCACACGTCCAAGGGACTGCCGGCATCGAACGGCACGTTCGGGAAGATGCCGCTGTGGGATCCCAGCTCCGACCCGACGAGCGTCCCCCTGTTCGATGCCTGAGCTGCTTGCCGCTCTCGACTGGCCGTCGTTCTGGGTCGGCGTCGCCGCGGCTGTGACGGCGCCCGCTGTGCTGTTCGGGATCTTCTATGTGGTCGTGTTTGTGTTCGTCTTCGCCTCCAGCCGGAACATCGGCCTCGGCGGATGCATGGTCTGCGATCGGGCGCCGACGTGCGAGGTGGGGGAGAAGACGGAGTTGCAGGTGCTGTTCCCGAAGCTCTGGCACGACCAGGTGCTGGCGCGGATGCCGGCGCACCGGAAGGCGTGGCGCGCGCACCGCTGGCACCCCGACAACATCGCCGCCCGAGCCCGTTGACCACACTCACCGAAGTTTGACGCATATAAGAGGAGTAACTCGCCATGACGACTGCAGCAGCATCACGCCGTGAATCCGCCCGCGGCAACGGCACGACCGGGGGCCAGTTCGGGTTCCAGGACCACACACCGCCCGCCGCTGAGCCGTCTGCGGCCTGGCCGGGCACGAACCGAAACGTGCGCGATCACGATTTCGTTCCCGCCAGCACCGCCGAATGGCCCGGCCTCTACGGCACAGAAGGGCAGGGGTCCGGGCTCGGCGGGAAACAGTTCGTCGCCCACTACTCCGGCCCCGGTACGACTACTGGGTCTGCGAATACGACCCCGAGACCCGCCAGGTGTTCGGCTACGCCCGCATCATCGGCCACGGCGACGGCGAGTACGGGTACGCCGACCTGAACGAACTCGAGTCGACCAAGATCGACGTGTTCAACCCGGCATCCACCGGCTCATCCAACTGGACCGTCAAGACGGCCGCGATCCACCGCGACACCGACTTCGAAGACCTCCCCGCAGAGCAGAGATACGCGCACCAGCACCTCGACAAGTACCGAGGCCAGGTCCTCGACCAGCTCGACCGCGAAGACCGCGATGTTGTCAACGGGAAGGTCGCGGAGCTGCGCGCGGCGGAGACCCGTTACAAGGCGACCGTCGATGGCCCGCGTGGGCACCGCGTCTCCACCGTCGTCGAGCTCAACGAGACCCGTCGACAGTTGAGCGCACTCGCTGCACAATACGGCCTCGGTTTCGATCCCGCGGGTGAGGGAACGTTCACGGTCGCGGCGGTGCCGATCGAAGACTGAAACCTGCTCAGGCACGACGAAGCCGGCCGCCCTGATCGTTCGGGAGGCCGGCTTCGTCGTGCTGGCGGATCAGTGGGCGAGGAACGCAACAGCCCCGAACACGGCGGCCCAGAACGGGACAGCGAAGGCCAGGCCCATGAGGGCGCCGCGCATGGTGTTGACCGACTCGACCCGACCGTTGTCGACGGCGGGACCGCGCTCGATGATCGAAATGAGCTCGATCGGAGCTGGGGCTGCCGGGATGTTGTGCGTCGTCGTGGTCATCTGAGGCTCCGTGGTTCGGCGGGGTGGTGTCACCTACCTATGCGGGGACCACGAACGAACCCCGCCACACGCGATGCGTGACGGGGTTCGAAGAGCTGCTGATCTCGGCTTGCTACGCCTTGCGGCGGTGCTGGAGCACGAGCGCGGTCAGCGCGACCAGCGCTGCGCCGGCCAGCCCCAGCGTCCAGGGCAGTGCCGCATCGCCGGTGGTCGCAAGGACGGGGGACTCAGCCTCGACCTCGGGCGAGGCCTCGGTGGGCGCGACGGCGGCGGGTGTCTCAGCCCCGACCGGAACTGTAGTGCTGGTCGCTTCAGGGGCGGCGGTAACCTGGACCGTCTCGACGGTCGTGGCCGACGGCGCGGTCACGACCGCGCCCGCAGGCAGGGCGCACGAGCTCACCCCGGCGAACGAGACGCCGTTGATGGTGCCGCCGTTGATGATGGCGTCCTGGTCGATGGGGGTGATCGCGAGGTCGTACGCCTTGAGCACGTTCGTCATCTGGGCCAGGTACGTGCAGTGGAAGGCGGTGTTGGTCGGCATCCACTCGGACGCGAGCCGCATGCCCTTGGCTGAGTTGGCCCGCCCCTCGGCGGCCTGCAGGTTCATCGGGTCGTTGGCGAAGGCTTCACGCTTGGTCGCGTCCCACTCGTTCGCGCCACCGGTCCAGGCCGCTGCGAGCGGGATGATGTGGTCAATCTGGACGGCACCGGACGTGGCGACGCCGCGGGTGAAGGGGATCGCCTCGCCCGTGTACGGGTCGTTGAGGGTTCCTCGCTCGACGATGCAGTCGCTGCCGTCGCGGAGGACGACGTTCGTGAGGTCGCGCTGGAGCATGTCGTTGCGGGCGTCACAGCCGTTGCCGTCCGGGTCGGACCAGTGCTTGAACAGGTCGCGGTCGTAGCCCGTCTGTGACGAGTTCACCGTCCGCAGCCCCTCTGCAGCGGCCGCGACCGCAGCGCCGTCGACGTACCAGGCGCCGCCCACCTCGGAAGCGAAGCCGGACTCGACCAGGGGCGCGACGTTGCTCTTCGCCACGTCCAGCGTGATCGGAGCCTGAACGGCCGGAGCTGGGGCGGCGAAGGCGGGGGAGGCGATGGCAGTTGAGGCGATCAGAGCGAGGAACGCGCCAGCGGTCGCTGTGCGGAGAGTGGAGGAGAGAGACATGAGTGCCTTCCAGGCTAGGACGAGCTGACACCTCACCTATGCGGGGACGCGCCGGGGCACCCGCGGTCACCTTCTTCACCGGGTGGGAGGCGCGGATGCCCCCGGCTTTAGCCGTGGGGAGGAAGCGACGTGCGAATCGCGCGCATACTGTTGATCAGGAGTTCGCCTGGCAACAGCGAGTAGCGACGTTCGTTGCGTGTGGCTTCCGCGTTCGAGCGCACTCTGCAGGACCGCTCCTGACGGATGCGCGCATAGGTTAACCATGAAGGTTCGATACACCTACCGGTTGCGCCCAGGCGCTCGCGCGGTCGATCGACTCGTCATGGACGCCGGCCTGGCGAGGTGGGTGTGGAATCAAGCCGTCGCGGCCGCGAAAGCGAAGCAGCCGTGGTGGACCGACAAGACCCTGACAGCTGCCCGCAAGGAGCACGATTGGCTCGCCGCGGGGTCCGTGGTCGTGCAGCAGCAAGTCCTCCGCGACTTCCGCGCGTCCAAACATCGGAAGCGGTTCAAGTCCGTCCGGCGCACGCAACCCTCTCTGAATTACACCCTCCGCGGGTTTTCGCTCCGCGCTCATGACACCGGCCGGGTCCGGCTGATCCTCGCGGGCCGGGTGAGCGTCCCTGTCGTGTGGTCGAGGCCGCTGCCGTCGGTGCCCTCGAGCGTGCGGGTCTACCGAGATGCGCTCGGCCACTGGTGGGCATCCTTCGTCGTCGACATCGACGACGATTCCAATCACCATCCCGAGACCGGCAAGAGCGTCGGAATCGACTGGGGAGTGGCTCGCCCCGCGACCGCAACCGACCGAACATTTGATCTCGAGCACCCGAATCTCGGGCGGAAAGCTGCAGTCAAGCTCGCGGCAGCGCAACGGCGGATGGCTCGACGCAAGCCCAAGCCAGGTGTCCGCGCCTCCCGCGGGTACCAGGCCGCGAAACGTCAGGCCGCGAAGATCCACGAGCGCCTGCGGAACCAGCGCCGCGAGATCTCCCGCGCCTGGGCCGCGAAGGTTGTCGCCAGCCATGACGTGATCGCCGTCGAAGACTTCCGCCCACGGTTCCTCGCGTCCACCACCATGGCTCGCAAGGCCGCGGACGGCGGTCTCGGGATACTCAAACGAGCGCTCATCGAGCAGGGCCAGCGGGCCGGCCGACAGGTGGTGCTTGTGCCGCCCGCCTACACCACCATGAACTGCGCAAACTGCGGGACGAGAGCCAAGACCCGCCTCGCGTTGTCCACACGCACCTACACCTGCGCCACCTGCGGGAACATCGACGACCGCGACCACAACGCCGCCGTCAACGTTCTCCTACGTGCTCAGACTACTCTCGGGGCCGGACTCGACCCCGCTGATGTTGAGGCAGTCAGACACGAACACCCCCGGGTGCTCGCGCATGCTGAGTCAGGAATCCCCCGGCTTTAGCCGTGGGGAGGAATCAACCCGCATAGAACGGTCATGACCACCCGATATGCCAGCCCGCTCCGCTACCCCGGTGGCAAGGCCCGCATGACATCCTGGCTCGCGGATCGGATGCTCTCAAGCCCGTCCATGCTCGACATCGAAGTCTGGATCGAACCGTTCGGTGGTGGCCTAGGAGCTGCCCTGACGGCGCTACTCGACCACGACATCCCGGAGGTGTGGGCGTGTGAGCTCAACCCCGCCCTGCACGCCTTCTGGACATGCGCGCTCGAGAGCGACGACCTCGCCGACCGAGTCGAACGGACGAAGGCGACGCTCGACCTGTTCTGGCGTAGCCGCGATCTCGTCGCCGCATCGCTGGCCGGGGCGCCGGTCCCCGTCGACGAGCTCGGATACGCCGCGTTCGTGCTGAACCGGTGCTCGCGCTCCGGCATGGTGCTCGGCAACGTCGGCCCAATGGGCGGGAAAGCGCAGACCGGGAAGTGGCTCGTGGACGGTCGGTTCGCGCGCCCCGACCGGCTCGCCGACAGGCTGCGCTTGATCGCGGGCCTCGGGCGCTCGCGCCGGCTCATCTTGCAGGGGCATGACGGCATCTCCCGGATCGAGGAGCTCCCGGGATCCGGGGTCGAGCACGAGGTGTTCGTGTTCACCGATCCGCCGTACGTGGGCGTCGGCAACCGGCTCTACGCCGAAGGCATGGACGCAGGCCTGCACCAGCGCCTGGCGACAGCACTGGATCGGTGTCCGGCACCGTGGGCGCTGACCTACGACGAGCATCCGGACGTCGCCGAGCTCTACCGGAGCCATCGCATCGACCGGTTCGAGATTCCGCACTCCGCGCATCACGGGAAGATCGGCGCCGAGTACCTCATCACACCACACTGGTCCGCGCCAGTGCTCACGAATCCGCTCGGGAAGGGCTCGATCCAGCGAGTCGCCGCGGTGGCTCCGTCGGCGGTCCCCGCATAGACCTGCCATGAGCACAGCTGAGGCTACGGCCACCACAGAATCCACCACCATCACCGCCGCCCCGGCGCTGAACCCCATCGAGGTCGCCCGGGCCACTGAGGTTGCCATCCAGGACGGACAGGAAGCGGCCCGCCGCGTTACTGTCCAGGAGACGCTCGTCAAGCTCCTCCAGGGGCCGATCGCGGCAGACCGCAGCAAGGCACTGCTGGCCATGCGCCTGCGCCGGTCCCGCATCGTCGAGTCCGACTACAAGACGAAGACGGCGCACAACAAGGCCCTCAAGGAAGCCAGCACCCTCGAGACGCCCCTCGGCGGACTCTCGTACAAGTCCCCGGGCTCCGCGAAGGCGTCCATCGACGACGCAGCAGAACACCTCACCTGGGCGCTGGAGAACGACGCCGAAAGCGTCGAGGAGTATCAGGAGATCGACGCCGAGCGCATCCACGAGGCGCTGGCGCTCCTCCTCGAGCACAAGCCCGAGCTCGTCCTGACTCGCAAGCGCGTCACAGACGAGGCGACCACCGCCCACCTCGCGGCGGCGGTGCGCAGCGACGACGGCACCGTCAAGCTGCCCGTCAGTAAGGAACCAGTCCTCTCCACGGTCGAGTTCATCAAGTACTCCACCCCGACGGCAGAGAACACCGCCTGGTCCGCATCCAAGTCCAAGTCCGCCGGCGAGGACGTCGTCGACTCGTGGCTGGAAGGCAACCGCGAGAGCATCATCACCGCCATCGCGGGTGTCCTCACTGCTCCGGCCGGGGCTGAGGTGAACGCCTAACTCGACCGGCCCGTTCCGCGCCATCCCGGGAGTGCAGCATCCAGCTTTGCTGCGTTCTCCGGGGTGGCGCGTCGGCGTTGGACCGACAGCCACTGGCCAAGCGGCCCGTCAGAGTAGCGCGGGAGTGCGCCCGTGCTTGCTTGGAGGGCCCGTAGCTCCGCGAGTCGATCATCGAAGCGGGATTTGGAGGTCGACCGCGTTCGCCACGACGGCGCCACGGCATCAAGCGGGTGCGGCTCCCCGTCCGGCGGGATGCGCCGTTGATGGCGAACCCAAGCCGCGAGCGGGCCATCCTTCTGCTTCGGGAGGCGCTCGTGCTCAGCGACGAACGCGCGAACCTGTTCCAACCGCTGCTCCGCCGGCACGATCACGTAGGCAGGCTCATCCCAGCCGGGCACGCGAGCGTCCAACACGGCCCGCTGCTCCGGGCTCGCGAGCCGCCGCCGGTAGAGGATCCATTCCGGCAGTCCGCCCGGTGTTCGCCTGGCAGGCAGGCGCCCGTACTCCGCGACGTAGGCCTCCAGCGAGACGACGCGCGCAAGGAACGACTCGGTGACCTCGCCACCCGTGGAGTCGTTCGTGCCGCGCCATCCGGGGACGCGTTCGTCGAGGGCCTGGCGGTTCTGCGCTGAGCCTCGCCGACGCTCACGAGCATCTCGGTGCTCCGCGTCAATGGCCTCGACGGTTCGGGAAGAGGAGCGAGCATGCGGTCGTGTTCGGGTACAGCCCAGTCAGCGCGAAGGCATCCGCGTAGTGCGCGAGCACGTCACCATGACACGCGGACGGCGAGCAGAAGCACGCAAGACGTTGGCCCTGGAGAGCTGCCGTTTGAGCTAGCAGGTGCGGGGACCCCAGGTAGTCCGCCTCGAAGGCTCGGATTACTCGCTCTCGTTCTGCGTCAGAGCGGTCGCCCATCACGAACGGGTTTCCCCAGATCGAACCACGTCCGATGTACACATCGAAGGGGGCGCGCGATCGCCTGCTTGCGATCGGCGTACTTGCGCTCACCAGAAGATCCCTTCCGCCTCGGTGGTGACGTACGTGAGGATCCCGTTCGCCTGCGCGGCCGCGATGGCCGACTGCGTGCCGCGAGATCCGGGACGTGGGAACGCGAGACACACGTGAGCCCCGAGACCAGCCATGCGCTGGTTTCGGACGGGACCGGCTCGCTTGCCGCCGTCGCGCTTCCATCGCGCGGCGTGGCGTTCCACGTCCCACTCGCGCTCGTAGGCGATCCCGTCCGCGATGAGGTCCGCACCGGTCGGGCATCCACCAAGGACGAGGACCACAGGCAGATTGCTGCCGTTCAGGCGGGCGCACGCCTGATCGATGGCGGCTGCGATGAGAGCCCGGTCCGCCCAGTCTCGGGAGCCCGTGATGAGGATGCGGAAGCGCCGCTCCGTCGGGGGCGACTGCCGGTCGAGTTCGTCGCCGAGGCCGTGGAAGTACCGGCCGAGCGCGTGCGGACGCGACACGTCAGCCTCGGTCAGCGCGTCCGGCGAACCGAGGGTCAGGATCGCCGGGCTCAGCATGTGCCTCTGATGCGTCAGATCGGCGAGGGCGTGGAAGACCTTCGCGACATGCTGCGTGGGCACGCCCGGCACCTGCTGGAGGACGCGCTCGGCGGGGTGCTACCCGTTGAGAAGGTACGGATCATTCATGGGTGGTTCCGTTCTGAGGTGATCGCCCGGTGGGCCGCGGGACGGGGCACTCGGTCGATGCGCACGCACCCGTCGGAGGTAGTCTGCGGGCCGACGCGGACGGCCACATACTTCGGCGCCGACGCTGGCAGGGGAGCAGCGGCAGGGGGAGCGGAGGAGCTTTGAGCGGCGGCCTCGCTCGGATGGGTGTCGCTCGGGGTCATGAGCGGTCCGCCGCTACGAGCACGGCCTGGACGGTGTTGCCGATGCTCCGACCGGTCGCGAGGCACGCGTTGATGTCGTCCATCGCCCGGTGGCCCGTGGATGGTGCGACCCGTTCGACGTCGAGGCCGGAGTAGCGGGCGAGGAACAGCTCGACGCTGGTGAGGTCCACGCTGCGGTGATGGAGCTTCGCGAAGGTCAGCGGGAGGTGCTCGCGCAGGAAGTTTCGATCGAGGGTGATCGAGTTGCCGACGAGCAGCAGTGGGACGCCGTCTGCGTGCGACTCTAGGTAGGCGGCGATGCGCGCGTCCACGTCTGCGACGGGCAGGCTAGCGCGGTCGACGTCTGCGATGAGGCCGCTCTTCGTGTGCATGTCCACGACGAAGTCGTTCATGCGGCCGCGCCACGGGAAGACGGGGAGGATCGAATCCCCGGGGCTCTGCTGGGCGACGACGAGGGATATCCCTTCGTCGACGGGGGAGAGGTCGTTCGTGACGACGCGGGCGGCGCCCTCGAGGACAAGGCCGGTCTGCTCGTCGAGACCGGTGGTCTCCAGATCGATGCAGGCGAGGAGGGACGGGTGCGGGGCGTGAGTGCTCATGCTCCATCTATGCGGGCATGCCCCTTCGACTGCCCACCCGGCCGAGCTATCCCTTCGAGAGGAGTTCGAGCGCGGCGGCCGAGAGTTGGACGCGAGCCCGCATCTCTACCGGTTCAACAGCCTCGGCGTGGACACGCTCGACCGATGCACGGTGCGCGGCGAGTCGCTCGAGTGCGATTTGATCGCTGGCGCCGCCGAGATAGTGGCTGTAGATGTTCATGGTCACCGTGGCGCTGCTGTGCCCGAGCCAGCTGGAGACGGTGGCGACATCGATCCCTGCCGAGAGCCAACGGGTTGCAGCGGTGTGGCGGAGATCATGGATGCGGAAGCCGATGCCGAGTGTCTTCCAGTCGAGGAAGCGTTTGAAATTGGTGCCGTTGAGTCGCCCGCCGACACGGGATGTGAAGATCAGAGCGTCGGATGTCTTGCCACTGATGTGACGCTCGATGATGTCCCGCGCCCGCGGTGAAAGAGGTACTCGACGCACCCGACCGCTCTTCGTTGACTTCGGCTCGTAGCCGTCTGAGGCGCTACTGGACACGGTGATGTATGGCCTGGGGATCGCTTCGTAGCGTGAAACTCGGAGGTCAGCCAGTTCGCCCCAGCGCAGGCCGGTCTCGAGGAAGAACTCGAGGATCTCAGCGTACGGTCCATGCCTTTTCGCAGCGCCAGCCACGACGGACGCGCTCTGCTCGTAGGTCATGGCCCTGATCGGTTCCGGGGATGTCGCGACGGCCGTGGCCACGGACGTTTTCGAGATCGGATCGGCACCCACGAGTTCCTGCGAGATCGCCCAGGTGAACACGGATTTCACTGCCGTTCGCCACCGAACGACGCTGGAACGTTGGTAGCCGGCGGCGAGGAGCTCGTCGTACCACTGGGCGATCATGGGGGAGGTGATGCGGCCGATCGGCAGTTTCGCCAACCGCTCTGGAAAGTAGGTCTCCGTCGCGAAACGGATCGCGTCGAGCGATTGCGGGTTCATGACACCATCTTTCGCCTCGAGGAACGCGACGGCGACGGTCGCGAACTTCGTCCGACCCTTGACCGGCTTGATGAATGTCTGCTCCCGCAGCGCGATCTTCTGCGTCACCTCCCATTCGCGAGCCTGGCTCTGCTGGTTGGGCTCGAAGACCTTCGAAGCGACCTCGACCCCGCCCGTGTAGATCCGAACTCGATGCTTGCCGTTCCCGAGCGTCGTGATCATGCTGCGCTCTCGTTGGAACCGGATAGGAACGTCTTGAGCCAAGCTCGGACTTCTGATTCGAAGAACCGGATCTGCTTACCCATCTTGAGCGGGTTCTTCGGGCCCTTCCCTTCTGAGTTGAAGTGGTAGAGCGTGCTCTTAGGGAGGCCAGTGAGTTCGGCCAGATCCTCCATCGAGTAGAGGCGACCGAGGGGTGCCCCGGCACCGAGCTCGACCGGCTGAGGGGCGCCAGCGACCTTGCGGCTGCGGGTGGACGTGGACGATGCGTTCTGAGTGCTCATGTCACTCCCTATGCGCGAACTCGCGAGGAAGAGCGAAGAAGGGCGCCCGGACCGTTGCGGACCGTGCCGGTCAAGACCGGCATTCCACCGGCACGCGCCACGAGAGAGCCCCGCCCGCTGCGCCGAGGCGACACCGTTCCGTTGCGGACCGTTGCTTGTGCTTGCCGATCCCACCACAAGCACCGCACCCGGTGGCTCCACCGGCATTTGACCGGCATTTGTCGCCATCTGGGTAGCAAAAACCCCCGAAGCAGAAAGAGCGAATGTCTTCCTGACCGGGGGTTTCTCGCGGTGGGTGATGCGGGACTCGAACCCACGACCTCTTCCGTGTGAAGGAAGCGCGCTACCAACTGCGCCAATCACCCGCGACGAGGACTAATCATGCCACAGATTCGGGCTGTGGATGATCACCCACGCGCGCGAGGGTGTTGCGTGTTGCTACTCCGGCAGGCTCTGACCCGCACGGCAAGCTCGCGACGCCTTACGACGGCGTTCGCCCATCGTGCAAGCAGCGGGAGAGCGGTGCAGCTGCGCAGGCGCAATCGCGACCTGCCGACCTGACCAGGACTTTCCTCGAATTACACCGGTGGATTTTGTATCGCGGCCCGAGTTCCTATAGAGTCATTCTCGCGCTGGTCAAGCCGGAACGGAAGTTCCCGAGACAAGCGCAATGCGGATGTGGCGCAGTGGTAGCGCATCACCTTGCCAAGGTGAGGGTCGCGAGTTCGAATCTCGTCATCCGCTCGAGTGTGACTCAGTCTCGTGGTAAACACCAGGAGGAGTTTGCACGGGTTTCAACCCACAACACGGTGACGTGGCCGAGAGGCGAGGCAGCGGCCTGCAAAGCCGTCCACACGGGTTCGAATCCCGTCGTCACCTCGCAATGGGCGATTGGCGCAGCGGTAGCGCGCTTCCCTGACACGGAAGAGGTCACTGGTTCGATCCCAGTATCGCCCACCATTGAGGAGAAGGCCCCTGAGAAATCAGGGGCCTTCTTCGCGTCTCGTCGAAGTCCTGATCGGAAGGCGTGAGGCCCGTGATGAATCCCGAACACGCAGCGACCCGGGTGCTCTCGGCGGCCGGCACCAGCACTGCCCGCCCCGAACTCGAGGAACGCTACTTCCGCCGCATGGCTGCCGCCGTGGACGAGAAAACTCAGCTCACGGACTGGCTGCGCGGCGGCCGGGTCCTCGACATCGGTGCCGGGGGAGGAGAGCTCGCGGCGAGAATCGCAGTGCTCCCTGACATCGAAGAGACCGTCGCACTCGACGACTCCGCCGATGCGATCGCGCATCTCGAGCAGATGCCCGGCATCACGGTGCTCTCAGGCTCCGCGGACCAACTGGAGGTGCTCGGCCTGCGCGATCTGGACGGCATCGTGATGAGCTCGGTCCTGCACGAGATCGCGTCGTACGGCCCGAACGGGCCGGAGAACGGGCGTCAGACCATCGCGGCGAATCTCGCGATCATCGCCGAGGCGCTCA
Source organism: Pseudoclavibacter sp. VKM Ac-2867 (assembly GCF_015351275.1). Lineage (NCBI taxonomy): Bacteria > Bacillati > Actinomycetota > Actinomycetes > Micrococcales > Microbacteriaceae > Pseudoclavibacter > Pseudoclavibacter sp. VKM Ac-2867. The sequence goes on along the minus strand of NZ_JADKSL010000010.1, from coordinate 85,957 downwards.
GCCCAGGCGGGGTTCTCGTCATCCGCGACTTCGTGACACCCGCTCGACCGGATCGCCTGACGACGCTCGTCACCCCCGGCCACGACGGCGACGAGCTCCTCAGCGCCTACCTCGACCGCGTTCCCCTCCTCGAGCTGAGGCGCCTCGAGAGCCTCGGCCAGCATCGCTTCGCCGGCACAGCTCGCGTGGTGACGGAGGCGCTGCTGACCGTGAACTGGGGCGCAGAGTCGCTGCCGCGCGAGACGCAGGAGCAGTACTGTCAGTTCGAGCTGGACGAGCTGGTCGACGTCGTCGAAGCGCTTGGTGCCGGCCTGACGCCGGTGCACCGGGAGGCCTGGGTGCAGCCCGGGTACCGACAGCACCTGGCCGCCTGGTCCGTGCTCGAGCAGGACGGCACCCCGTGGTTCCCGGAGACGAAAGCCATCTGGGTCTTCGAGAAGGCGGCCTCGCAAATCCCGCCAAACGCCTGATCGTCGCCACGGTGGCGGAGTCCGCCCGGCGCGAGCCAGCGACCCCCAGTCTCGTGGGGTGCGCAGTCGCTGCCGGACAGAGAAGCGCCCCGTCGTCCGCAGCGAAGGCTGCAGTCGAGGGGCGCCTCGTGGCTGCGTCGCGTCAGCTGGTGCAGAGCGTGTTGAGCTCATTCCCAGAGGTCTGCATCTCCGCGGTTGCAGTGCTCAGCTCTTCAGCCACCGAGGTGTCCTGGTCGATGAGCACCTTCTGCATCAGGTCGCGCACGGTCACGAAGTCCTCGTGGACAGCCGTGGTGGCTGTCTTGACCTCGTCATTGGAGACCGACTCGGCGGCGTCGCCGATACCGTCGACTGTCTCGCTGAACGCGTCGATCGTGGTCTGCGGGTCCGAAGTGGTCGAGGTGATGTCGATCTCAGACAGGGCCGTCGAGGCCGCCTGCATCTTGGTCTGCACGACGGCGCAGGCATCTGCAACCGACTGGTCGCTCGTGGTGCTCTCGGCCGCCGTGCCGGAGTCTGCCGTGCCGCCGGGCTCCGAAGCGGGTGACCCCGAGCAGGCGCTGAGGCCGAGCATGGCGGCTGCGGCGATGGTCAATACGGCGATACGGCGGTTCATGGGGGTCCCTTCGACAGCGATGGCCCGAGCCTTCTGCTCGTCCGACTCTCGCCAGCCGAGGAGGACAGCGCGGACAGGCCGTGATTCGAAACGGGGGAGTTCTCCCCACCAGCGGACGAACAGCGGTCACAGCCGAACCTCAGCTGTTCCACTCCCAGACTGTGGTCCGACCTCGGAGCTTCACCCCAGTGGTGTCAGTGGTGACACGCACGACTCCCGTCCCCTCCAGCCACCGGCGGAAGTTCGGTCGGTCGAAGGGCTCCGCATCGAGCGCTGCCCCGAGCGCCAGAGCCATCCCTGAGGTGAACTTCTCGCCGAGCAGGGCTCGGGTGACGGCCCAGTCGCGCCAGACGATCTCACCGAGCCGCACACGGGCCGCTTCGACGATCTGCGCGTGGTCGAAGGGAAGGTGGGGCGCACTGTCGAGCGGATGCCAGCGCAGCTCCCCGTCGCCCGCCTCCGCGCGCAGGAAGACGAGGCTGGCGAGCGAGATGGTGGCACTGCGCGGGTCGCGCATCGTGCCATCGAACCAGCCGAGCTGGCGCGTCAGCCGCACATCATCGTCCGGTATCCCAGCCTTCGTCCGCATTGCACGCAGCACGGGGCCAGCCCCGTGCTCCCCGGACAGCAGCAGCACGCCGGGGATGGCCTCCACGCCGGCGTGTGGCGCGTTCTCGCGCACCGCGACGCCGAACTCCAGCCGCTCGTCGCGATAGCGCACAGCGAGTGCATCCATCGCGACGAGCGGCTGGTCGTAGGACTCGGTCAACGCAGCACCGTCTGCTTCGCGAGCACCGCCCGAACCTCGGGGAACGTCTGCCGCCGCACGAAGGAGCCATCCTCCCAGATGGGCTGCAGCAGGGACTCCGCCTCCTCAGCAGGCGTGGCCCGCTCTATCAGGCGCATGCGGCCATCGGCGTCGGTCACCACCGCCAGGCGGCCCGTCGCGCTCTTCTTCGTTCCGCTGTCAGTCACAGGGTCCTTCCGGATGTCGACTCCGCGACCGTCGACCTGAATCCACGTCGCCTTGATCGCCGACATGAACGTGTCTCTGGTCTGGTATTGATATCCGAAGCTTCCCATGCCGAAGACGACGTTTCCAGAAGCGAAGCCCTTCGCGGCCAGCCGCTCGGTGATCAGCACCGCCCGCTCGCGGGTGATGGAGTCACCGTAGATGGCCCCGATGTGGGGGTCGAGCTCCTTGTAGCCAGCCGCATTCACCGTTCCGCCGAACGTGTCCCAGAGCAGTTCGATGACACCCTTCCGCTCGGCCGGACCGGCATCCGGAGCACCCTCCTCCACCCCGCAGAGGATGTCGACGGGGTTCCCGGAGTCTGGCCGGATGACGAGCTTCCCGTCCCGAGCAAGGACCTCTTCTCGGAGTGCCGGCAGGTACTCGGTGAGCACTCGCCAGAGATCGAAGGTGTCGGAGACGACGGAGACGATGCCGCTCGGGTAGAGGCCGAGCAGCCCCTCGAAGAGCTCACGCTCGCCGACCGTCGCGATACCCGCACACATGACCGAGTGCTCCGTGGCTGGCACGCTGCCGGCGACGAAGGCTCCGCCGTAGTGACGCTCGATCCAGTCGATGGAGACGAGTGAATCGGTGCCGGTGAAGCTGAGCAGGTGCGCGGCGCCGCTCATCGCGGCGGTCTCGTTGGAGGACATGCCTCGGTAGGAGAAGTCGTGGCCCTGCCAGTCGACAGCCGCCAGGGGTGTCCCCGTTCTCGTCGCCGCTATCTCGAGCGTCTCGCGCATCGCCTTGGCGATCGTCGCGGTCGTCGACGCCTGCCAGATCTCCGCGCTCAGCACCGTCTCGATGTAGTTGGTGAGCCAGAAGAAGTCGGGGTGCGTGTTCTCGATCGTGAAGCTCGGAACACGGAGCGGTACTGCTGTGCCCTCCGGCACGGCACAGAACCGCAGGGGGAGGAAGCCGAGGCGGTGCAGCGCGCGGATGTGGGCGCTGCCGATCGTGTTCGGCCCGAGGATGCTCGCGAGACGGGCCTCATAGGCCTGGCAGACCTGATCCTCGTCGGCGGCGAAGAAGACGCGGAAGCTGTCCGCGTATCGCTCGAGGAACGCCTGGAGTCCGAAGTGCACGACCGCGCCGATGTCCGGAATGCGGGAACCGCGGTTGGTGTAGTTGGAGTAGACGCCGGTGACGTCGCCGGCAAGGCCGTACTGCTGGAGGTGGCCGAGCTTGTAGGCATCGGTCTGGAAGAGGGGAGCAACAGATGTGTAGTCCATGGTCATTCCTTTCGGGGGAGCTTGTGGCGTCGAGGTCGCGTCGGCCGCGACTCAGTACTCGACGTAGGGGGCGAGGATGTTCCGGATCGAGAGCACCTTGGTCGCGACGCCCTCGCGTGCGGAGCCGGGGTGCGAGTCGGTGGTGATGATCTCGCCGAAGTGCTGTCGGAGGGCGGGGGCATCACCCGAGAAGACCCCATGGCTCACGTAGAGCGTCAGGCGCTCCTTCGGCAGTCGGGTGGCTTCTGCCAAGCCCCTGAAGGTGCCGCCCCCGTCACAGATGTCGTCGACGACGAGGAGGCGCCCGTCACGGGGGAGAGCCTCGCAGCTGAAGCCGGAGAGCTTCCCGGTCTCGAAGTCACGGTGCTTCTCGGCGCGGAAGAGAGGGAGGTGCAGCGCGGACGCGGCGGCCTGCGCTCGGCCGACGGCACCTGCATCCGGTGCGAGGACACCGACGTAGTCGTGTGCTGATCCGGCGCGTCCGATCGTCGCTCGCCGCACGTAGGGGGCCGAGCCGACAACCTTGACGTTGTCGATCAGGCCGGGAGCGACCGAGGAATGGGGGTCGAAGACGATCACCTGGTCGAGTCCGAAGCTGTTGATCAGCTCGGCGTAGACCTTGGCGCCGAAGGGCATGCCTCGGTCGGCACGTGCCGCCGGGAGGTAGGGGAGGACTGCAATCGCGCGCTGGCCGAGCTGGTGCGCGTAGTCGGCCCAGAGCCCGAGGGTGATGAGGTCACTCGGATCGGCGCCCGTGACGGTGGCGTAGGCGGGCTTCTCGTCGAGATCCGCGGGGACGACGAGGGTGATCTCGCCTCCGGGAAATCGCAGGATTCGGATGGCGCTTGTGGCCTTCCAGCCGGAAGGCATCTGTGCTTGGAAGTGGATGCTCATGCGTCGACTGTATCAGCTATTCGTAGATTTACGAATAGCTCTCGTCGGGAGATGCAGGCAACACGCAGAAAGGCCCACCCGGATAAACCGGATGGGCCTCTGCGCACGTGTCAGGTCAGACGCGGCGGAACTGATTGACGAGCGGGCAGTCGAAGGGGTCGCGAGCCTGGAGGCCGACCCTGTTGAGGTAGTCGATCACGATGCCGTAGGACTTGATCAGCGTCGTCTCGGTGTACGGGACCTCGAGGTTCTGGCAGTGCTCACGAATGATCTCGCGAGCCCTGGCGAGGTGCGGGCGGGGCATGCTCGGGAAGAGGTGGTGCTCGACCTGGTAGTTGAGGCCACCCATGAGCGCGCTCGCCCACCAGCCACCGCTGACGTTGCGCGAGGTGAGGACCTGCTTGCTGAAGAAGTCCATCTTCACGTCGGCGGGGATGATCGGCATGCCCTTGTGGTTCGGGGCGAACGATGCGCCCATGTAGACGCCGAAGACGGCCATCTGGACGGCGATGAAGGCGAACGCCATGCCGAGGGGGAGCAGCCAGAAGATGGCCCCGAGGTAGATCGCGAAGCGAACCGTGATCATCGTGAACTCGACCCAGCGTCCCTTGATGGGCTGGCGAGTGAAGAGGGACTTGATCGAGCGGAAGTGCAGGTTGTAGCCCTCGAAGGTGAGCAGCGGGAAGAACAGGTAGCCCTGCTTCCGCGTGATCAGTGCAAGAAGGCCGGTCTGCTTCCGAGCATCCTCCTCCGTGAAGGAGATCGTGTCGAAGTCGATGTCGGGGTCTTTGCCCATCTTGTTCGGGTTCACGTGGTGCTTCGTGTGCTTCGTCATCCACCAGCTGTAGCTCATGCCGACGACGCCAGCAGCGAGGAAGCGACCGAGGCGGTCGTTGCCTGGGCCGGACTCGAGCACCTGTCGGTGCGAGGCCTCGTGGGCGATGAAGGCGAATTGGGTGAAGATGACGCCGAGGGCGGCAGCGATGAGCAGCTGGAACCAGCTGTCGCCGAGCAGGATGAACCCGGTGATGGCTCCGCCCAGTGCGAGGATGAGACCAGCGGCCAGCATCCCGTAGAACCAGCGAGTGCGCTTGAGCAGGCCCATCTCGCGGATGACCTTCGACACGGCGCTGTAGCTCTGTGTTACGGACTTCGCTCCCGGGGTGCGGGGCTTGGTGGTGCGGATCCGGCCGATGCCCTGGGGGAGCGCAGAAGATGAAGTCGTAATGTGAGGATCCCCTCGGTCGGCAACCTTTGGTTGTTTCGTTCGCCAAAGGCAGTGCGCCGATCGCTGACTTCAGGCTAGCGGGAGGAGCTGCTTTGTTGGCTGTGTATCTGTGCGAGTCGTCACCCAGCGTCTTCACACGCGATGTATCGCGATAGCGCGTATCTTGATGCAATCACGGATCGCGCCGGTCGGCGCACTTGGAGGAATCATGGCTTCGACGGGCAGCGGCGCAGGCGACAGCACGGGTTCAGCTAGGGGCGAGCGGATGCGTGAGTCTGCGAACTCGGGCGCGCGAGTCCAGGCCGTGCATACGGGCCTGAAGAAGGTCGTGACCGGACGAGAGAGCGTCATCAAGAATCAGGCAGTGAAGCTCGCCGAGAAGCTCGACGTCAAGACCGAGGGCCGACACCACCAGAAGATCCGCCTGGCGCTCCTCGCCCTGAACAGCCTGGTCGACACGCTCGGCAAGGATGGCAAGGCCGAGTCGGAATCCAAGGCCTCAGCCGGCGCCGGCGACGCGAAGTCGGCAAGCGGAGGCCCCCGCCCCTCGGCGACACCCTCCGATTCTGACGCACCCGAGGACATCGGCACGTTCACGCCCCGCGAAGGGCGTCGGAAGAAGTAGGCGTCCCGCTCCTCAGGGAGCGGGTTCTCTGCGCCGAGCGGAGGCAGTCGCGCGATAAAGTGGTCGCTTGTTCATGCCTAACGACAAGGAGCATCGTGACCAGCGATCCCGTTGACCTCGAAACCGAAACCCGCCCGCACGAGAACGGCGGCGCGACGACCACCGGATTCGAGCTCTTCACAGACCGCTCCGTCGTCGCGATGAAGCTCGACGGTGTGCTCGTCGACCTCGCCACGGCGGTGCCGGACGGGGCGATCGCAGAACCAGTGACGATCGACAGCGCCGACGGGCTCAACATCCTCCGCCACTCGGCCGCCCACGTCATCGCGCAGGCCGTGCAGAAGATCAACCCAGATGCACGGCTCGGTATCGGCCCGCCCATCACCGACGGCTTCTACTACGACTTCGACGTCGAGACCCCCTTCACGCCGGAAGACCTCAAGGCCATCGAGAAGGAAGCCCAGCGCATCCAGCGACAGGGGCAGCGCTTCGTTCGCCGGGTCGTGACCGACGATGAGGCACGGGCCGAACTCGCCGACGAGCCCTACAAGCTCGAACTGATCGGGCTCAAGGGCAGCGGCGCGAACGCCGACAACGAATCGGTCGAGGTGGGCGCTGGTGAGCTCACGATCTACGACAACGTCGACGCGAAGACAGGAGAGGTCTACTGGAAGGACCTCTGCCGGGGGCCGCACATTCCCTCGACCCGGATGCTCAGCAACGGCTTCTCGATCCTTCGCTCGGCGGCCGCCTACTGGCGCGGGTCCGAGAAGAACCCGCAGCTCCAGCGCATCTACGGAACGGCCTGGCCGACGAAGGACGAGCTGCGGGCCTATAAGGAGCGCATCGAGGAGGCCATGAAGCGCGACCACCGGCGCCTCGGCCGCGAACTCGACCTGTTCAGCTTCCCGGACGAGCTCGGCTCCGGGCTCCCGGTGTTCCACCCCAGGGGTGGGATCATCAAGCTCGAGATGGAAGAGCACTCGCGAAAGCGCCACGTGCAGGAGGGGTACAGCTTCGTCTCGACCCCGCACATCACGAAGGGGCGTCTCTACGAGATCTCCGGGCACCTCGACTGGTACCGAGACGGCATGTATCCGCCGATGCGTATCGACGAGGAAGTGGATGAGGCGGGCAACGTCACCAAGCAGGGCCAGGACTACTACCTGAAGCCAATGAACTGCCCGATGCACAACCTGATCTACAACCAGGGCGCGCACTCCTACCGTGAGCTGCCACTGCGCATGTTCGAGTTCGGCACGGTCTACCGCATGGAGAAGTCCGGCGTCGTGCACGGCCTGACCCGCGCACGCGGCTTCACCCAGGACGACGCCCACATCTACTGCACGCGCGACCAGATGCGGGACGAGCTGACCCGCACCCTCAAGTTCGTCCTCTCGCTGCTCAAGGACTACGGCCTCGACGACTTCTACCTCGAGCTGTCGACGAAGAACCCCGAGAAGTTCGTCGGCGACGACGCAACCTGGGAGGAAGCGACGCGCACGCTCGAGGAGGTGGCCACCGAGTCCGGACTCGACCTGGTCCCCGATCCGGGCGGAGCCGCGTTCTACGGCCCGAAGATCTCCGTGCAGGCGCGCGACGCGATCGGCCGCACCTGGCAGATGTCGACCATCCAGCTCGACTTCAACCTGCCAGAGCTCTTCGACATGGAGTACGCGGCTCCGGATGGCACGCGCCAGCGTCCCGTCATGATCCACCGGGCCCTCTTCGGCTCGATCGAGCGCTTCTTCGGCGTGCTCGTCGAGCACTACGCCGGCGCCTTCCCGGTCTGGCTCTCGCCCGTGCAGCTCGTCGCCATCCCGGTTGCCGAGCAGTACGGCGACTACCTTCAGGGCATCGTCGACGAGCTGCGCTCCCACGGCGTGCGAGCCGAGCTCGACGCGTCCGACGACCGCATGCCGAAGAAGATCCGCAACCACACGAAGGCGAAGGTGCCGTTCCAGCTCATCGCTGGCGAGGATGACCGCGCCGCGAAGACGGTGTCCTTCCGCTTCCGCGATGGAACCCAGCGCAACGGCGTTCCGATCGAGGACGCGATCCGTCTCGTCCGCGGCGCCGTCGACGAGCACCTGCTCGTGAACACGGCAGAAGACCTGGCATGAGCGCGCTCGGGTTCCCCGAAGGCGAGCTCGACGGCCTCGATATCGAGCGCTCGGCTGACTTCGCCGGGGTGCCCGACTCCTTCCAGCGGCTCTGGACGCCGCACCGGATGGCCTACATCCAGGATGGCCAGGACCCAGCTCAGGATGCCTGCCCGTTCTGCGTCGGGCCCACGATGGACGACGAGAAGTCGCTCATCGTGGCCCGGGGCGAGCACGCGTTCGTGGTCATGAACCTCTATCCGTACAACTCCGGTCACCTGCTCGTGTGCCCGTACCGGCACGTGGCGATGTACGACGAGGCCTCCGAGGCCGAGGTGCTCGAGATCGCGCATCTGACGCAGACAGCGATGCGCGTGCTCCGCGCCGTCTCGAACGTCGACGGCTTCAACATCGGGATGAACCAGGGACGCCTGGCCGGAGCTGGCATCGCCGGTCACCTGCATCAGCACATCGTGCCGCGCTGGCAGTTCGACGCCAACTTCTTCCCGATCATCGCGAAGACGAAGGCGTTCCCATCGCTGCTCGGCGAGACCCGCCAAGCCCTCGCCGACGCCTGGCCGAAGGCCTGACGGACCGCGATTCGATTGGGCAGTCGCCCAATCAAGCCAGGACGCACGCGCGTCTACACTTGAGCCAATTCACCTCCGAACCGCCATGCACTCTCTGCACGCGGAAAGTAAGGACATCATGAGCGAAAGCACTGCACCCCTCGTCGCCGCCGACGGGACCGTAGGCTCCAACCGGGTCAAGCGCGGCCTCGCGGAGATGCTCAAGGGCGGCGTGATCATGGACGTCGTCACCGCAGAGCAGGCGCGCATCGCCGAAGATGCCGGCGCTGTCGCCGTCATGGCCCTCGAGCGCGTCCCGGCCGACATCCGCGCGCAGGGCGGCGTCGCCCGCATGAGCGACCCCGACCTCATCGAGAGCATCATCGCCGAGGTCTCCATCCCCGTCATGGCGAAGGCTCGCATCGGGCACTTCGTCGAGGCGCAGGTGCTTCAGGCGCTCGACGTCGACTACATCGACGAGTCCGAGGTGCTGAGCCCCGCCGACTACGTCAACCACATCGACAAGTGGCAGTTCACGACGCCGTTCGTCTGCGGTGCCACGAACCTCGGTGAGGCGCTGCGCCGCATCAACGAGGGCGCCGCCATGATCCGCTCGAAGGGCGAGGCCGGCACGGGCGACGTGTCAGAGGCGACCAAGCACATCCGCAAGATCCGCGGCGAGGTCGCCGCCCTCACCTCCATGACCCGCGACGAGCTCTACGTCGCCGCGAAGGAGCTCCAGGCTCCCTACGAGCTCGTGCGCGAGATCGCCGAGACCGGCAAGCTGCCCGTCGTGCTGTTCACCGCGGGTGGCGTCGCGACCCCGGCCGACGCCGCGATGATGATGCAGCTCGGTGCAGACGGTGTCTTCGTCGGCTCCGGCATCTTCAAGTCGGGCAACCCGGCCCAGCGCGCCGCCGCCATCGTGAAGGCGACCACCGCGTTCGACGACCCTGCCGTGATCGCTGCCGCATCGCGCGGACTCGGGGAAGCCATGGTCGGCATCAACGTCTCCGACCTCGCGGCCCCGCACCGTCTCGCTGAGCGCGGCTGGTAGCGAGGCGTTGGCGACTCCCGTAGTCGGCGTCCTCGCCTTGCAGGGCGACGTCCGTGAGCACCAGCAGGTGCTCACGGACCTCGGCGCCGAGGTGGTGCTCGTGCGGACCCCGGCGCAGCTCGAGGCTGTCTCGGGACTCGTGATCCCCGGAGGCGAATCGAGCGTCATCGACAAGCTGTCTCGGATCTTCGACATCGCTCAGCCCATCCGGGAGCGAATCGCAGCAGGGATGCCGGTGTTCGGCACGTGCGCCGGCCTGATCATGCTCGCCGACACCGTCGTCGACGCGATCAGGGGGCAGCAGAGCTTCGGCGGCCTCGATGTGTCGGTGCGGCGGAACGCCTTCGGCTCCCAGAACCAGTCGTTCGAGACGCAGATCGAGGTTCCGGAGCTGGGCGGGCCGGCCGTGCACGCCACCTTCATCCGCGGACCCGTCGTGGATGCCGTCGGGAGCCGTGCTCGCGTCATCGCGGCTCTCCCGGACGGTCGAGTGGTCGCAGTCGCGCAGGGCAACCTCCTCGGGACGTCGTTCCACCCCGAGATGAACGGCGAGACCCGGTTCCACAGGTACTTCCTCGACCGGGTCGCCGAGCACGCCGGCTGAACGACGCCACGCACCGACCGATTCGACAGAGAACCAGGAGCAGAACATGGCGAGACGCCGTCCGAGCAAGGCAGCCAGGAGCAAGCAGGTCAGCGAGTCCCTCGCGGCCTTCATCCGCGACGCCCCTTCTTCGTATCACGCGGCGGCTGAGGTCGCCAGGCGGCTCGAGGACGCCGGCTTCACGTCACTCGACGAGCGCGACGAGTGGCCCGAGGAGGCCGGTGGCTACGTCGTCGTCCGCGACGGCGCGGTCATCGCGTGGCGAGTGCCGGAGTCCACCTCGCCGACCACGCCGTTCGCGATCGTCGGAGCGCACACCGACTCGCCTGGGTTCAAGCTCAAGCCGACCCCCGAGTCGACATCGCAGGGCTGGCAGCGCCTCGAGGTCGAGGTCTACGGCGGGCCACTGCTGAACTCCTGGCTCGACCGCGAGCTGCGCGTCGCGGGCCGTCTCGCCCTCGCTGACGGCACCACCGTGCTCGCCGCCTCGGGACCCATCGCGCGCATCCCGCAGCTCGCGATCCATCTCGACCGGGGCGTCAACGAACGCGGACTCGTCCTCGACCCGCAGCGCCACACCCACCCCGTCCTCGGTCTCGAGGCAGCGGGAGGCGTCGTGGCGGCGCTCGCATCCGACGCCGGGGTCGACCCGGATTCGATCACGGGCTTCGACCTCTTCCTCGCAGATGCCCAGGACGCCCAGCTCTTCGGACACGGCGAGGCGCTGTTCGCCGGGGCACGCCTCGACAACCTCGTCAGCGTCCACGCCGCGACGACGGCACTCGTCGAGACCGTGCCGAGCGGCGTGATCCCCGTCATCGCGGCCTTCGACCACGAAGAGGTGGGTTCCGCAAGCCGTTCCGGCGCGGCCGGCCCGTTCCTTGGCGACGTGCTCGCGCGCATCCAGGAGGGCCTCGGCGCGGGGCCCGCCCAGCAGCGGCGCGCACTCGCCGCCTCGTGGCTCGTCTCGAGCGACCTGGGCCACAGCGTCCACCCGAACTACCCGGAGAAGCACGACGACGAGACCCGGCCCATCGCGGGCCGGGGGACGCTCCTCAAGCTGAACGCGAACCTGCGCTACGCGACGGATGCGCGCGGAAGCGCACTCTGGACCGGCGTCTGCCAGAACGCGGGCGTGGCCGTGCAGGCCTTCGTGTCGAGCAACTCGCTCCCGTGCGGTTCGACGATCGGCCCGATCGCGTCCACAGAGCTCGGCATCTCGACCGTCGACGTCGGCATCCCCATCCTCTCCATGCACTCGGCCCGCGAGCTGGCAGCGATCGCCGACATCGAGGCCCTCGAACGCGCACTTGCTGTGTTCCTCGCGGGTGCTTGGCCGGAGCACGCGTAAACTAGACGAAGAGACCGCTCGCCGACGGCGACCAGTGGCGTCCACCTCTCGGGCCACGGTGTCAGCGTGCATACGACCAGCAGCAGGCGCCCACCGCAGGTGAGACGCGCGAGAACAACGGAGAACAGATGTCCGGACATTCCAAGTGGGCGACGACCAAGCACAAGAAGGCCATCATCGACTCGCGTCGCGCGAAGTCGTTCGCCAAGCTCATCAAGAACATCGAGGTCGCGGCGAAGATCGGCGGCGCCGACATCGCTGGCAACCCCACGCTTGCTGACGCCATCCAGAAGGCGAAGAAGACCAGTGTCCCGATCGACAACATCAATCGCGCCGTCAAGCGAGGCGCGGGCCTCACAGGCGAGTCGATCGATTACACGACGATCATGTACGAGGGCTACGGCCCCGGTGGTATCGCGCTGCTCATCGAGTGTCTGACCGACAACAAGAACCGCGCTGCGGCCGAGGTGCGCACGGCCATGAGCCGCAACGGCGGCAACATGGCGGACCCGGGTTCCGTTGCGTTCAACTTCGAGCGCAAGGGCGTCATCGTCGTGCCTCATGAGGAGACCCCCACCGAGGACGACGTGCTCGAGGTCGTCCTCGACGCCGGCGCCGAGGAGGTCATCGACCACGGGCACGTGTTCGAGATCCGCACGGAGGCCAGCGAGATGGTCGGCGCGCGCACGGCCCTGCAGGCCGCGGGCATCGACTACGACTCCGCCGACGCCGAGTTCGTGCCGAACGTCAAGGTCGAGGCCGACGCCGACACCGCTCGCAAGGTGTTCCGCCTCATCGACGCACTCGAGGACAGCGACGACGTGCAGAACATCTTCACGAACATCGACGTCTCCGCCGAGGTGCAGCAGCAGCTCTCCGAAGACGACGAGTAGTCCGAGTGCCGCGGCGAATCCTGGGCATCGACCCCGGCCTCACGCGCTGCGGCCTCGGCATCGTCGACGCGCACGGCCGACAGCGTGTCGAGTTCGTGCACGTCTCGGTGGTCACCTCAGCTCCCGGAGATGAGCTGCAGCGGCGCCTCCGACTCCTCGCAGACGGCATCGAGGCCGTGCTCGACGAGTTCAAGCCGGATGCCATCGCCCTGGAGCGCGTCTTCGCCCAGCAGAACCTGCCGAGCGTCATGGGGGTCGCCCAGATCTCCGGAGTGATCCTCGTCGCAGCGGAACGTCGAGGCATCGCAGCTGTCCTGCACACCCCGTCGGAGGTCAAAGCCGCCGTCACCGGCTACGGCTCAGCCGAGAAGAAGCAGGTCGGCACGATGGTGCAGCGCATCCTCCGACTCGACGACATCCCCAAACCGGCCGACGCCGCCGACGCGTTGGCGCTCGCTATCTGCTCGGCATGGAAATCCCCGCTCGACGCGCTCAAGCCCGCGGGGCGCCAGACGCCAGCGCAGCGAGCCGTCGCGTCAGCCGGGCGGCCCTCGGACGCGCCGACAACCGCGCAGAGCGCGTGGCTCGCCGCCGAGCGTGCCGCGAAATCTCGCGGCCGCCGCGTACGGTAGACCGGTGATTGCTTCCCTCCGCGGCCAGGTGCTGTACCGGACCGCCACAACGGTCACGATCGAGGCCGCGGGTGTCGGCTACCAGGTCTTCGTGACCCCAGCCCATGCCATGCAGCTCCGCCTCGACACCGAGGTGCTGCTGCGCACGCACCTCGTCGTCCGCGAAGACGCCTGGACCCTGTACGGGTTCCAGCGACCCGAGGAGCTCGAGATCTTCGAGCACCTCATCACGGTCACCGGAGTCGGCCCCAAGTCCGCGCTCGGCGTGCTCGCGCATCTCGAGCCGGAGCAGGTCGCCCGCGCGGTCGGTGAAGAGGATGTCAAGGCCTTCACGGCAGTGAGCGGCATCGGCCCCAAGACCGCGAAGCTCATCATCCTCTCGCTCGCGGGCAAGATCGCGCTCGCGCCTGCACCGGGCACGACCACGGGGGAGCCTTCTTCCGACAGCGGGGCCGCAGCGGTGCGCCGCGACGTCGTCGAAGCGCTGCTCGGCCTCGGCTACGCAGAACGGCAGGCTGCGCCTGCGGTCGAGGACGCCGCCAAGGCCCTCGAGGGCGAAGACCAGGACGTCGCGAAGCTGCTGCGGGCCACCCTCAAGCTGCTCGGGCCAGCTGGGAGCCGGTCGTGACCGACGCCTCGCACATCCCGGAAGCACCCGAGTCCGAGGCGGAGATCGCCTTCGAGGGAGCCCTCAGACCGGCGAACCTCGCCGAGTTCGTCGGCCAGGCGAAGGTGCGGGTGCAGTTGGAGCTGCTCCTCAAGGCCGCCGCCCTGCAGAGTCGCACCCCCGACCACATCCTGCTCGCGGGCCCCCCAGGCCTCGGAAAGACGACGCTTGCTCTCATCGTCGCCGAGGAGACGGGGCAGCCCATTCGGCTCACGAGCGGTCCGGCGCTGCAGCACGCGGGCGACCTTGCGGCCGTGCTCTCCAGCCTGGTGCCGGGTGAGCTGCTGTTCATCGACGAGATCCACCGCATGGCGCGCACGGCCGAGGAGATGCTGTACCTCGCCATGGAGGACTACCGCATCGACATCATGGTCGGCAAGGGTGCAGGCGCCACGAGCGTTCCGCTCGAGCTGGCCCCGTTCACCGTCATCGGCGCCACCACCCGAGCGGGCCTCCTCCCGAACCCACTTCGCGACCGCTTCGGCTTCACCGCTCACCTCGAGTTCTACGAGGACGCCGAGCTGGAACGTGTCCTCGCCCGTGCGGCCCGCCTGCTCGATCTCCGCGTCGACGATGCGGCCCTCGCCGAGATCGCGACCCGCAGCAGGGGTACACCGCGAATCGCGAACCGACTCCTCCGGCGAGTGCGCGACTACGCCCTGGTCCACGAGACCGACGCCAACGAGCAGGCCGTGCAGCACGCACTCCTGGTCTACGACGTGGATGCGCTTGGCCTCGACCGCCTCGACCGCGCCGTCCTGCAGGCGCTCATCGATCGCTTCGCCGGGGGACCGGTCGGCGTGAGATCGCTGGCCGTCTCCGTCGGCGAGGAGGCGGAAACCGTCGAGAGCGTGGTCGAGCCCTTCCTCGTCCGTACCGGCCTGGTCACCCGCACGCAGAGGGGCCGCGTCGCGACGCAGCAGGCCTACGCGCATCTCGGCCGCACCCTTCCTGGCGGGGGAGCACCCCAGCGGTCAGCTCTCGACATCTAGGAACCACCATCAACCCTCCAGCTCTTGCTGAGCGACAACCGGACGACCGCGACGTACACTAGATGCGTTTGCCGTCGTTCCGGGCGTGCATAGTCGTAGTACGGACTGCCAGAAAGGCACCCACAATGGATCTCACGCTTCTCCTTCCCCTCGTCCTCCTCGGCGTCATGATCTTCTTCATGTGGCGCAGCAACAAGAAGAGGTCTCAGCAGCAGCAGGAGATGCGCAGCAGCGCGGTCATCGGCGCGGATGTCATGACGCAGAGCGGCGTCTACGGCACGATCGTCGACATCGACGAGGAGAACAACATCACGACGATCGAGTCGGAGCCGGGCACCCGTCTGCGCGTCCACTCGATGACCGTCGCGAACATCCTCACGCCGGCTGTTCCGGACGATGCTTCCGCGCTCTCCGAGCACGAGGCCGTCGAAGAGCGTCCCGAGCTCGAGGCCGAGGCAGAGTCCGAGCGCCGCGACAGCGACAACGGCTCCGAGTCCGGACCGAACATCAACAAGGCGTAGGCGACTCCCTCACCTCTCACGCACGGGCCTCGTCTTGAGGTCAGAAGGCAGAACTCTCTTGGCGAAGTCGACAACGTCATCGGCGCGTCGTGGTCGGGGTGCTGGCATCGTCCAGCGCGCCTGGCGCACGCTTACGTGGCTCTTGATCCTCATCCTTGCCCTCGTGGGCCTCAACTGGCTGGCCGTCGCCACGCAGGGCGGTCAGTGGACGCCTCGCCTCGCGCTCGACCTCGAGGGTGGCACCCAGGTCGTCCTCGCGGCGCAGCTGCCGGAGGGCCAGGCAGACCCGTCGTCCGAGCAGATGCAGCAGGCGGTCTCGATCATCCGCCAGCGCATCGATGCGTCCGGCGTCTCGGAGGCGGAGATCACCACCCAGGGCGGACGGAACATCGTCGTCTCCGTCCCAGGTGAGATGGACCAGCTCACGCGAGACCGCATCGAGAACTCGGCCAAGCTCGAGTTCCGTGCCGTGCTCGTTGCCGACCAGGCCGCGAACAGCCAGGCCATCCCGGCTGACCAGCTACCGGAGGAGCTCTCGACGACGCCCACAGCGGAGCCGACGAACGCGAGCGACATCAACTGGGTCACCGAGCAGATGTACGTCGACTTCCTGCAGTTCAACTGCGCCGACCTCGCACCCGCTGCCGACATCGACCCGACCCAGCCGCTCATCACCTGTGACGACTCCGGGACGGAGAAGTACGTCCTGGGGCCGGTAGAGGTGACCGGTGAGCGCATTGCCGACGCCACCAGCGGCCTCACCACCACGAGCACCGGCGCGACCACCAACCAGTGGGCCGTGAATATCGAGTTCGATGCACAGGGCACGCAGGAGTTCGCTGCCGTGACCGAGCGGCTCGTCGGGTTGACGGAGAACCAGAACCGCTTCGCCGTCACGCTCGACAACCAGGTCATCGTGGCTCCGACCACCAACGCGGCGATCACCGACGGCAAGCCGCAGATCTCCGGAAACTTCAACGAGGAGAGCGCCAAGGCCCTCGCGGACCAGCTCAAGTTCGGTGCGCTGCCCTTCAACTTCGTCGCGCAGTCGACCTCCACGATCTCGGCGACCCTGGGCAGCTCGCAGCTCGTGAACGGCCTCATCGCCGGTCTCATCGGCCTCGCGGCCGTCGTCGTCTACTCGTTGTTCCAATACCGGACGCTCGGACTCGTGACGGTGGCTTCGCTGGTGATCGCTGCGGCCCTGACCTACATCGTCGTCACGTATCTCTCCAACCAGGAGGGGTACAGGCTCTCGCTGGCGGGTGTCGCGGGCCTCATCGTCGCCATCGGCATCACGGCAGACTCGTTCATCGTCTACTTCGAGCGCATCAAGGATGAGCTGAGAGACGGCAAGGGGCTGGTCTCGGCCGTCGAAGGCGGCTGGACACGCGCCATCAGAACGATCCTCGCATCGGACGCCGTCAACTTCCTCGTCGCCATCGTGCTGCTGTTCGTGGCCGTCGGCAACGTGCGCGGCTTCGCGCTGACACTCGGCATCACGACGATCATCGACATCATCGTGGTCACCCTCTTCACCCACCCCCTCATGCGCCTGCTCGCTCGGACCCCGTTCTTCGCGGACGGACACCCCGCCTCCGGCCTCGATCCCAGATCTCTTGGCGCGGTGTACCGCGGGCGCGGCACGTTCCGCACCCCGGAGCAGAAGAAGCGCGGCGCAACACGCGAGGCTGAGCGACGACAGACGCTCGCCGAGCGCAAGGCAGAAGCCGCCAAGAAGGCCGGTGGCGATGACCTCGTGGCGGCCGGGTCGGCCAATGCCGATCAGACGTCGACCACGAGCAATGGGGAGAAGGCCTGATGAGCAAGTTCCAGACCCTGGGCAACGATCTGTACACGGGGGAGCGCTCGTTCAACTTCGTCGGCAGGCGGAAGATCTGGTTCTCCATCGCGGGAATCGCGGTGCTCATCTCGATCCTCGTGCCGATCCTCCGCGGAGGCCTCGAGCTCGGCATCGAGTTCACCGGTGGCTCCGAGTTCCTGGTCTCGCAGCCGGCGACCGACGAGCAGGAGCCGGCCATCGCGGCCGCCGCCGAGTTCACGGCAACCCCCGCGAAGGTCGCCGTCCTCGGCGACGGCGGAATCCGCGTGCAGACCGACGCCCTCTCCGAGGACGCCAACACGGAGCTGCGTGCGCAGCTCGCGGAGGCGTACTCCGTGCCTGTCGAGGACGTCAACCTCTCCACGATCGGTCCATCGTGGGGGCAGGACATCACCCGTCAGATGGTGATCGGACTCGGCGTATTCGTGGCGATCGCCGCCATCCTCATGTCGCTGTACTTCCGCACCTGGAAGATGTCGATCGCGGCACTCGTCGCCCTCGCCCACGACCTCGTCGTGACAGCCGGCGTCTACGCCGTCACCGGCGTCGAGGTCACCCCCGCGGCCGTGATCGGCTTCCTCACCATCCTCGGCTACTCCCTCTACGACACCGTCGTGGTCTTCGACAAGATCCGTGAGAACGCCGAGGACTACAACGCGGAATCCTCCCGGACCTTCGGCGAGCTCGTGAACCTGGCCATCAACCAGACCCTCGTGCGCTCGATCAACACCTCGGTCGTGGCACTGCTCCCGGTCGGAGCGATCCTGTTCATCGGCGCCTTCCTGATGGGCGCAGGCACGCTGCGGGACATCGCCCTCGCACTGTTCATCGGAATCTTCGTCGGAGCGCTCTCGACGATCTTCGTCGCGGGCCCGCTGTACGCGGGGCTGCGTTCACGCGAACCGGAGATCGCGCGCACGGACAAGCGCATCCTCGCGGCTCGCGCACGCACGCTCAAGGAGCGCGACGAGGCCGATGCGGATGCCGAAGACGACGAAGAGGCAGCCGCCTCGGAGTCCGAGCCGGCACCCAGGGCCTCCGCGTCCTGAGGACACCCCGCACGGTGATAACTTGTCATCACCCTGGTCCGCGTACCCACGCAGGCCAGGGTGATGATGCATATGGAGGTGCTGCATGAGTGAGGTCTCCTCGTTGCGCTGGCGAATGCCGCGAATGTTCGCGAAGCAGCCGGTGCACGTCCTCGAGCCGATTCTCAAGTCGCTCAGGAAGCACGACCCTCGAGCGAACACGGCACTCGTGCAGCGAGCCTACGAGGTGGCGAAGGACGCGCACGAGGGGCAGTTCCGCCGCAGCGGCGAGCCCTACATCACGCACCCGGTCGCCGTCGCCAAGATCCTCGCCGATCTCGGCATCGGCTCGATCACCGTGGCCGCCGCGCTCCTCCACGACACCGTCGAAGACACCGACTACACGCTCGACGAGCTTCGATCCGACTTCGGCGACGAGATCGCGATGCTCGTCGACGGCGTGACGAAGCTCGACAAGGTCAAGTACGGCGACAACGCGCAGGCAGAGACCGTGCGCAAGATGGTCGTGGCGATGTCGAAGGACATCCGTGTCCTCGTCATCAAGCTCGCCGACCGCCTGCACAACGCTCGAACGTGGGGCTTCATGTCCCCGGAGAAGGCGAAGAGCAAGGCCAAGGAGACGCTGGAGATCTACGCGCCCCTCGCGCACCGCATGGGCATCCAGGCGATGAAGAACGAGCTCGAGGATCTCTCCTTCGCCGTCATCAATCCCAAGATCTACTCCGAGATCAAGAATCTCGTCGCCCACAGGCAGCCCGAGCGCGAGAAGTACGTGCAGCGGGTCATCGCCGAAGTGCAGTCGGACCTCCGGCAGCTGAAGATGCGGGGCGACGTCTACGGGCGCCCCAAGGAGCTGTATTCGATCTACCAGAAGATGATCGTGCGGGGCCGCGACTTCGACGAGATCTACGACCTCACGGCCATCCGCCTCATCGTCGACTCGGTGCGCGACTGCTACGGCGTCCTCGGTGCCATCCACGCCAGGTGGACGCCCATGCCGGGGCGCTTCAAGGACTACATCGCGACGCCGAAGTTCAACCTCTACCAGTCGCTCCACACCACGGTGATCGGACCGGACGGCAAACCCGTCGAGATCCAGATCCGCACGATCGAGATGCACCGGCGGGCAGAGTTCGGCGTCGCGGCACACTGGATGTACAAGCAGAACGCCCAGTCCGGCAAGCAGGACAAGGCTGACGAGACCCGCACCGAGATGGCGTGGCTCAAGCACCTGAGCGACTGGCAGCAGGAGACCACCGACCCCGGAGAGTTCCTCGACTCCCTGCGCTTCGACCTCGGCGCGAAAGAGGTCTACGTCTTCACGCCCCAGGGCAAGGTCATCGGATTGAGCGCGGGTGCCACACCCGTCGACTTCGCGTACTCGATCCACACCGACGTCGGTCACCGGACCATGGGCGCGAAGGTCAACGGGCGCCTTCTGCCCCTCGACTCGAAGCTGCAGAACGGCGATGTCGTCGAGGTCTTCACCTCCAAGAACCCGGATGCCGGGCCGAAGCAGGACTGGCTGACCTTCGTCGCCAGCGCCCGAGCCAAGAACAAGATCAGGCAGTGGTTCTCGAAGGAGCGCCGAGACGAGGCCATCGAGCAGGGGAAGGACTCCGTCGCCAAGGCGCTGCGGAAGGCCGGTCTCCCGCTCAACAAAGACCACGTCCAAGAAGCGTTCTCCTCGGTCGCCTCGAACCTCCGCTACCTGGACGTGACCGCCCTCTACGCCGCAGTCGGCGACGGGCACGTCTCGACGCAGTCGGTCATGGAGAAGCTGCAGGCCGCCCTCCGCCAGGAGCAGGACGTCCCCGCCGCGGATGAAGCGCCGCAGTTCACCCCCGGCACGACGATCCCGACCACGAGCGACTCCGGCGTCCTCGTCCGGGGTGCACCGGACATCCTCGTCAAGGTCGCGAAGTGCTGCACCCCCGTGCCCGGTGACGACATCCTCGGCTTCGTCACGCGCGGCCAGGGCGTCTCCGTGCACCGCGCGGACTGCAACAACGTCGCCAGCCTCCGGCGCGAGCCCGAGCGCATGATCGAGGTCCAGTGGGCCCCCAGCTCCTCGAGCGTCTTCCTCGTGAACATCCAGGTGGAGGCGCTTGATCGCTCCGGACTGCTCAGCGACGTGACTCGCGTGCTGAGCGAGCACCACGTCAACATCCTGTCCGCAACCGTGCACACCTCGAAGGCTCGCCTCGCCATCAGCAAGTTCTCGTTCCAGATGGGCGACACGACGCACCTCGACCGTGTGCTCAACGCCGTCCGCAGGATCGACGGTGTCTACGACGTGTACCGGGTCAAGACGCAGTAACGCTCGCAGAGCGCGCCAGTGTCGCGCGGTGCCTCGCGAGGGAGACGAATGGTCTCCGGTGGCTGGGATAGTCAGCGAGGAGCTCCACCGGGTCCCTGGCGAGCAGCTGCACCGCGTGGTCGATCGACACCTGGCTGCTCTCCGGGTCATACAGGAGATCCAGGAGCGCGAGATCGGCTCCGACGACCCGGACCCCACCGACGAGCACGACAGCCTCCTCCGGCGGAGCAGTGGATCTGTACCTCACACCCGCCCGTTGCCGCCTCGGCGGTCGCGCACCACGCGGAGATGCCAGGGTGACCTGCTGCGGCGGACGGCCGCCCGCATGCACCCAGATCGCCGACGCGCCACCCACAGCGCAGCTGCCGGTCACGAGACGCGCGAGCGTCGAAGCCCGGTGCTCCGCCGTGAGCTGCCCAGCAATGGAGGCGTATCCCACGGCACACGCGTGCCCGAAACGGAAGATCTCACCGTCCCGCTCCATGACCTGGAGCTCGGCGAAGGGCAGAAGACGAAGTGGGGCAGGATGCACGCTCGCATCCTGCCCCACTTCACGGCTCACACGGCAGACGGTCTCGACTGCTGTGGAGTGACGCTCAAGCTCAGCTGCCGATGGCGGCGAGCCAGACGCGGCGGGCTTCGAGGGCCTCTTCGGCCTCCTTGACTGCCCGCTTGTCACCCCGCGCCTCGGCGTCGGCACGCTCGGCCTCGAGCTTCTCGATGGCCTCGGTCAGCTGGCTGTGCATGCCCTGGCTCCGGGCCTGACGCTCGGGGTTGGACTTCTGCCAGTGATCGTCGTCGAGCTTGCGCACATGCTGCTCGATGGCGCGAAGGCGGTCTTCCGTGGCCTTGAAGTTCTCGCGGGGCACACGCCCGATCTCATCCCACCGACGCTGGATGTCGGCGAGCTTCTCTCGCGCCGCCCGGCGGTCGGTCAGCTGGAGGATCGGGGTCGCCTCTTCGAGCAGCGCAGCCTTGGCTTCGTAGTTGGCGGAGTACTCGACGCTCTCTGCCGCGTCGACCTCGCCCTTCGCCTGGAAGAGCACATCTCCGGCGGCCTTGAACTGGTTCCATAGCGCGTCGTCGTACTTGCGGCCAGCACGGCCCGCGGCCTTCCACTCGTCGAGGAGCCTGCGATATTCAGCGACGCCGTCGGCGCCGCGGGGGGCAAGCGCCTCCGCCCGCTCCAGGATCTTCGTCTTGGCATCGCGAGCCGTCTTGTGGCTGGCATCGAGCTCCGCGAAGAAAGCTCGGCGCTCGCGCTCGAGAGTGCTGCGCGCGCCACGGAAGCGCTTCCAGAGTGCGTTGGCCTCTGCCTTCGGCAGTCGGGGCCCGTCCTGCTGATGGGTCTTCCACTTCGCGAAGAGCTCGTCGATGCTGGCCGTCGTCTGCTTCCACTGGATGGAGGCAGGAGACTGGGCGGCGAGGCGCTCGGCTTCGACCACGATCGCCTCGCGCTCCTGGAGCGCACCTGCGATCTCTTCCTGCTGCGCCTCACGCTGCTGCTCGGTGAGCTCGCTGACGGTGCCGCCGAGCGCCTCGAGACGTGAACGGAGTGCGGCGAGGTCGCCGACCGCGTTCGCGTCGCTCAGCTGTGCGCTGAGGTGCTTGGCGGACTTGGCGATGTCAGAGGCCGGAGCTCCGTTCTTGACGCGCTGCTCGAGGAGAGACACCTGGCCTTCGAGGTCGGAGAACTTGCGAACGAAGTACGCGAGGGCTTCCTCTGTCGTGCCATCGGGGTACTGGCCGACCTTGCGCTCAGTTCCATCTTCGATCACGTACACGGTGCCGTCTTCTTCGACGCGGCCCCACGGATTCTGGGGGAGTGCAGACATGGCGAGTATTCCCTCACGGTAGGCGTTTGCGCAGCTTGCGCGACTGACTCCCCATGCTAGGACACTGCGGGCGTTTCGTTCACCAGGGCATGCCCAGTCTCGCCGTCCCGCTCCGGCAGGCGGCCCGCTCGATCCGCTACTGCAGGGAGAGGGAGGTGATGACGGCGGGTGCCACGGGAGCGCCGTCGCCGCCGCCGGAAGCCGGGTCGACACCCGGCTCGACGATCCCCGTGATGAACTCGTCAAGGCCGCCCGTGACCTTTCCCATGACGGTGTAGCCGCCTGCGGCATCGCCCGGGAGGATGGTGTCCTCGTAGACGATGAAGAACTGGCTGCCCATGCTCTCCGCGTTGCCGCCCTGGCGAGCCATGGCGATCGTGCCAGCGGGGTAGACGCCGTCTTCCGGCGCATTCTCGATGGGGCCCCAGCTGTAGCCGGGCCCGCCCGTTCCCGTTCCTGTCGGATCGCCGCACTGCAGGACGAAGAGTCCCTCGGTCGTGAGCCGGTGGCAGGAAGTATCGGTGAAGTAGTTCTCGCCACTGAGCGAGACCATGTTCGCCACCGCCTGCGGGGCCGCGGCGCCATCGAGCTCGATGCCGAGCGTGAGGTCGTCGTTGAAGGTCATCTCGCCCGTCCAGGTGCGTCCCTCGGCGAGGGCCGGGTCCGGTACCTCACCGGACGGAGTGGCCGCCGGGGACGTCGTGGCGTCTGCAGCGGGTGCCGGCGCTCCGGGACCGCCCGTGAAGTAGAAGACCTGCAGTGCGCCGACGACGAGGGCGACCACGACAAGAGCGATCGTCCACGTGCGGTTGTCGCGGCTGCGACGCCGGACGCCGCGCTCGTGGACAGCGACGCGCGCCTCGTACTCGCGGGTTCGCCGACGCTGTTCGCGGGAGTTCTTGTCCGAAGTTGCCACTGTGCCTCATTCGCTTGTCTTCAGCATGCCGTGCAGGCACCAGAGGGGAGTTTACTAACATCGGGCTTCATGACAGGTGACGCGCCAAGCCTTGCGGGCACAACTGCGCCCCTCGCGGTGCGGATGCGCCCGAGATCCCTCGACGAGGTCGTGGGTCAGCGGCACCTGCTGCGCCCCGGCTCACCCCTGCGCGCGCTCGCCTCACCCGAGCAGGACACTCGCGCGGGAACATCCGTCATCCTCTGGGGGCCGCCCGGCACGGGCAAGACGACCCTTGCCCAGGCCATCGCGCACACCTCCGGCAAACGATTCACGCAGCTCTCCGCGATCTCCGCCGGTGTGAAGGACGTGCGGCAGGTCATGGATGAGGCACTGACCCAACGTGACCTGTACGGCATCCAGTCGGTGCTGTTCCTCGACGAGATCCACAGGTTCACCAAGGCGCAGCAGGATGCGCTGCTTCCCGGCGTGGAGAACGGCTGGGTCACGCTCGTCGCGGCGACCACGGAGAACCCCTCGTTCTCGGTCATCAGCCCGCTGCTCTCCAGGAGTCTGCTGCTCACCCTGCAGCCGCTCGACGAGGGAGACCTCATCGAGCTGCTCGACCGCGCGACCTCAGACAAGCGCGGCCTCGGCGGCGCCTTCGAGGTCGCGGATGACGCCAAGCGCGCGATCGTGCAGTTCTCCTCGGGTGACGCACGGCGGGCACTCACGACCTTGGAAGCGGCAGCGGCCGCCGCTCAGGCCTCCGAGCAGACGACGATCGATGCCGAGATCGTCTCGAGTGCCTCGGACCAGGCGCTGCTGCGCTACGACCGGGACGGCGATGAGCACTACGACGTCATCAGCGCGTTCATCAAGTCGGTGCGAGGCAGTGACCCAGATGCTGCCCTCCACTACCTGGCACGCATGATCGTGGCGGGGGAGGACCCGCGTTTCATCGCCCGCAGGCTCATCGTGCTCGCGAGCGAGGACATCGGCCTCGCCGAGCCGCGGGGGCTCGAGATGGCGGTGGCGGCAGCCGACGCCGTCCAGCTCATCGGCATGCCCGAAGGACGCATCCCGCTTGCCCAGGCGACCGTCTTCCTGGCGACTGCCCCGAAGTCGAACGCCGCCTACTCGGGGATCAACGCGGCGATCGCCGATGTCAAGGCGGGCGGGATCGGCCGCGTGCCGAAGCATCTCAGGGACGCGCACTATGCCGGTGCCAAGCGCCTCGGTCATGGCAAGGGATATCGGTACCCGCACGACGACGCGCGGGGAGTCTCCGAGCAGCAGTACCTCCCGGACGAGCTGAGCCAGCGTGAGTACTACTCGCCGACCCGGTTCGGCGAAGAGCGGGAGATCGCTGCGAGGCTCGAGAAGCTGCGGGCCATCACCAAGCCAGGGCTCTGAGCGCGACTCCAGTTGTGCTAGTCTTTCTCGGTCTACCTCCCGGGGTCGCGTGCGGCTGCGCGTCCGAGAGCAAGGCGTGCAGTCTGTAGCCGACGCACGCGCGACACTGCTCAAGTTTGACGCCGGGGCATGGCCTTGGCGGAGAGCAACTTCATTTCTGCGCGCTCACGCGCGCCAAACTTCGCTCGAAAGGCAATTGTGTCCAAGACCTCACGTTCACGCAGCAAGGTGCGCCTCAGCCGCGCACTCGGCATCGCACTCACCCCGAAGGCAGAGCGCGCGCTCGAGAAGCGCCCGTATGCACCGGGAGAGCACGGCCGCACGCGTCGCAAGACCGACAGCGACTACGCCGTCCGTCTGCGCGAGAAGCAGCGCCTGCGCGCCCAGTACGGGCTCCGCGAGAAGCAGCTTCGCATCGTCTTCGAAGAGTCGCGTCGCGCGGCAGGCCTGACGGGTGAGAACCTCGTCGAGCTGCTCGAGATGCGCCTCGACGCGCTTGTCCTGCGTTCGGGCTTCGCCCGCACCACGGCACAGGCTCGTCAGCTCGTCGTGCACCGTCACATCCTCGTCGACGGCAAGCTCGTCGACCGTCCCAGCTTCCGCGTGAAGCCGGGACAGCTCGTCCAGGTCAAGCAGCGCTCGGAGGCCCTCGAGGTCTTCCAGGTCGCCGCAGCCGGTGGCCACGCGGACGTCCTCCCCAAGGTCCCCGCGTACCTCGATGTCGACCTCGCAACGCTCCAGGCACGCCTCGTGCGCCGTCCGAAGCGCGTTGAGGTCCCGGTGACGTGTGAAGTCCAGCTCGTCGTCGAGTACTACGCTGCTCGCTAGCCAAGCAGGCGCTCCGGTTCGCCGGAACTGGCAGTTCGGGACAGCCCGAGCCGCGAGAGCCAACTAACATAGGGGCGGGTCATCGCAAGATGGCCCGCCCCTTTGTCTGTCCTGCGGCACTGCGCCGCTCGTCTACCCGTGCGGCAGCCCCGTTCGTCTACCCGTGCGGCAGCTCGCTGCACTCAGTAAGGAGCACCATGTCTGGTGGCGACATCGCCGGCCTCATCGCGGCCGGAGTCTTCCTCGTCCTCGTCCTTCTGCTCGCAGTGCCTCTGCTGAAGCTCGGCGGCGTCCTCGACGAGGTGCGCAGCGGCATCCGCGAGTCGGTCGATGCGATCACCCCCACGCTGGCCGAGACGCAGGTCACCGTGCTCGAAGCCAACAAGCAGCTCGCGAAGATCGACAGCATCACCACCCACGTCTCCGAGACGACGAGCAACGTCTCCAGCCTCGTCGCGCTCACCGCCGCCAGTGTCGGCGGCCCCCTCATCAAGCTCGCTGGGTTCTCCGCGGCAGTGCGTGCCGGCATCTCGAGCTTCAAGAGCGACGGACCGACCAAGCCCAAGGCCAAGTCCACGCCGAAGAGCACACCGAAGAAGCCGAAGCCGCGCGCCACGCGCTGACCTGTCCGACCCCCTCACCCCTCTTCACAGGAGTTCGCATGCGCACAGCACTCAGCATCATCGGCGGCATCGCCGCAGGGTTCGCCCTCGCTCACCTCGTCAACTCGACTCCGGCAGGGCGCAAGTTCTTCGCCGGCGTGAACGGCCGCGTCGACGAGTTCACCGAGGCCGTCGCAGAGGGCTACCGCGCCCGCACGCAGGACCTCTCCGCGGCCATCGCCGACATCAAGTAGCGCGACCAGCACATCCCCCGTCGCCTGGGCGGCCTCCGTCGCCCGTCGCCAGAGAAAGAGCCACACCGCACGATGCAAACCGCTGAGATCCGTCGCCGCTACCTCGACTTCTTCGAGAAGCGCGGGCACACCGTCGTCCCTTCCGCGCCCCTCGTCAGCGACGACCCGACGATCATGTTCACGATCGCCGGCATGGTGCCGTTCATCCCGTACTTCACCGGGATCGTGCCGCCTCCGTTCGATCGCGCCGTCAGCGTGCAGAAGTGCATCAGGACCAACGACATCGAAGAGGTCGGGAAGACGCCTCGGCACGGAACGTTCTTCCAGATGTGCGGCAACTTCTCGTTCGGCGACTACTTCAAGCAGGGAGCGATCGAGTTCGCCTGGGAGCTCCTCACATCCCCGGAGAGCTCCGGCGGTCTCGGCTTCAAGCCAGAAGACCTCTGGATCACGGTGTACGAGAAGGACGACGTCGCTCGCGGCATCTGGCGCGAGGTGACGGGCTTCAGCGACGACCGCATCCAAGGCCTCGGGATGAAGGACAACTTCTGGTCCGCCGGAGGCCCCGGCAGCCCCGCTGGCCCCTGCTCGGAGATCTTCTTCGACCGTGGCCCCGAGTACGGTGTCGACGGCGGCCCAGCCACCGACGACGACCGCTACGTCGAGATCTGGAACCTCGTCTTCATGCAGTACGAGCGAGGCGCAGGCACGACGAAGGACGACTACGAGATCGTCGCCGACCTGCCCAAGCAGAACATCGACACTGGCATGGGTCTCGAGCGCATCGCCTTCATCAAGCAGGGCGTCGACAACATGTACGAGATCGACCAGGTCCGACCTGTGCTCGACAAGGCCGCCGAGATCTCCGGCAAGCGCTACGGTGCGGTGCACACCGACGATGTGCGAATGCGCGTCGTCGCCGATCACGTGCGCTCATCGCTCATGCTCATGGCCGACCGCGTCGAGCCGGGCAACGAAGGACGTGGCTACATCCTGCGTCGCCTGCTCCGTCGAGTCGTTCGCGCCATGCGGCTCCTCGGGTTCGAGGGTGCAAGCCTGCCTCAGCTGCTCCCCGCATCCAAGGACGCCATGCAGGACGCCTACCCGGAGCTCGTCGATGAGTTCCCGCGCATCTCGCGCCTCGCGTACGCCGAGGAGGAGACCTTCCTCCGAACGCTCACGGCGGGCACCGCGATCCTCGACACCGCGGTCACCGAGACGCGGGCCAGCGGCGTGCAGCACCTCTCCGGTGAGACCGCGTTCAAGCTGCACGACACCTTCGGCTTCCCCATCGACCTGACCGTCGAAATCGCCGAGGAGGCAGGAGTCAGCGTCAACCGCGAGGCCTTCGAGCGCCTCATGAGCGAACAGCGCACGCGGGCGAAGGCGGACGCCAAGTCCAAGCGCTCAGCCCTCGCCGATGTCTCGGTCTACAGCGAGTTCCGCTCGCTCGGCGAGACGACATTCGTCGGCTACACCGATCTCGCCCATGAGAGCGAGGTCCTCGGTCTCATCGTCAACGGTGTCCCCGCCGTCAGCGCGGGAACGGGGCAGCAGGTGGAGATCATCCTCGCGAGCACCGCACTGTACGCGGAGTCCGGGGGACAGGAGGCCGACTCCGGCCAGATCACCTCCGCGGCCCGCGGGCTCGTCGCCGACGTCGTCGACGTCCAGCGGCCCATCGCCGGACTCGTCAGCCACACCGTCACCGTCGTCTCCGGCGAGGTCGCGGTCGGCGACCGAGTCGAGACGATCGTCGACCCCGCCTACCGACGCAGCGC
Organism: Pseudoclavibacter sp. VKM Ac-2867; assembly: GCF_015351275.1. NCBI lineage: Bacteria > Bacillati > Actinomycetota > Actinomycetes > Micrococcales > Microbacteriaceae > Pseudoclavibacter > Pseudoclavibacter sp. VKM Ac-2867. Next base: position 57,666 of record NZ_JADKSL010000010.1, on the reverse strand, counting down.
CAACCAGGCTCACACGGCGACGCACCTGCTGCACGCCGCGCTGCGCGACGTTCTCGGGCCGGACGCCCACCAGTCCGGCTCCTACAACAAGGCCGGCTACCTGCGGCTCGACTTCTCCTGGAGCCAGGCGCTCACAATCGACACGAGAGCCGAGCTCGAGGGCATCGTGAACGACGCGATCCGCGCAAACCATGCCGTCTCGACCCGGGAGATGGACCTCGACGAGGCGAAGTCCCTGGGCGCTCGCGCGCTGTTCGGCGAGAAGTACGGCAGCCGCGTACGGATGGTGGACATCGGCGGGCCCTGGTCGCGCGAGCTCTGCGGCGGCACCCACGTGGGCAGCTCTTCCGAGGTGGGGATCGTGAACCTCATCGGCGAGTCATCCGTGGGCTCCAGCAACCGGCGCATCGAATCGCTCGTGGGCCGCGATGCCTTCGCGGACTTCGCCGTCGAGCGCGCCATCGTCTCGCAGCTCACGAGCAGCCTGAAGGCGCCGCGCGAGCAGCTTGCCGATCGCGTGCAGGACCTCGCCACGAGCCTCAAGACTGCGCAGAAGCGCATCGCGGAGCTCGAGGCGGCGGAGGCCATGCAGCGCGTACCCGCTCTTGCCGCCGAGGCGAGCACCGCTGGAGGCGTCGTGCTCGTCGCGAAGCACCTCGGTGAGGTTCGGAGTGCCGACGAGCTCCGCTCGCTGGCGCTCGCCGTGCGCGAGCAGCTCGGCGAGCGTCCGGCCGTCGTCGCCCTCGGGGCCGCATCGAACGGCAAGCCGATCGTGCTCGTCGCGACCAACGCCGCCGCCCGGGACACCGGGGCAGCGGCAGGCGCTCTGGTCCGCATCGCCGCCCCGATCCTCGGCGGCGGCGGCGGCGGGAAGCCGGATGTCGCCCAGGGCGGCGGCACCGACGTCGATCGTCTCGACGACGCGCTTGCTGCCATCCGCTCAGCACTGGCGAATGACTGAGTTCCGGATCGGCACCCGACTCGGCGTCGACGTGGGCAAAGCCCGCGTCGGCGTCAGCCGGAGTGATCCGCACGGCATGCTCGCCACCCCCCTCGAGACCGTGCCGCGCGACGGCGCCAAGGGCGACGCACACGCCAGACGCATCGCGGAACTCGTCGCCGAGTACGACGCCATCGAGATCGTCGTCGGCCTGCCCCTGTCGCTGTCGGGTGCGGAGACCGCCTCGACCGCCGACGCGAGGGCTGTCGCAGAGCAGATCGCGTCGAGCTCTCCGGTGCCACTCAGGTTGGTGGACGAGCGTCTGACGACGGTGAGCGCAAGCCGCCAGCTCCGAGACGTCGGCCGGAAGGCCTCCAGGTCTCGGCACATCATCGATCAGATGGCCGCAGTGGTCATCTTGCAAACCTCGCTCGACGCGGAGCGCCAATCCGGACGTGCACCGGGTGAGCTCCTCTCCCGAAAGGATCAGGACTCTGTCGGACAACCAGACCCCCAGTAGCCACGACGGACGAAAGCGCTTCACACCGGACGACCCATTCGGTGATCTCTTCTCCGACGAGGCGGCCCCGGCGACGGATGCCGTTGGTGCCAGCCCGAGGAGGGCAGGCGGCAACCGACGGCGCGAGTCGACTGCGGCACGCCGTGGCAAGCGGAGTCTGCTCGTCATCCTCGTGCTCGTCGTCGTCGTCGCCGTGAGCGCGGCAGTCGTGTGGTTCGGTTTCGGCTCGCAGCTGCGCAGCATCTTCGGGGGCGGGGCCGCCTCCGCCGACTTCGAAGGGTCGGGAAACGGCACGGAGCTCGCCTTCACGATCGAGTCCGGCGACACCGGGACCTCGATCGGTGAGCGCCTCGCCGACGTGGGCATCGTGAAGACCTCCGGTGCCTTCGTGGATGAGGTGCTGGCTCAGCCCGAGGACCCGGTGTTCATCCCGGGCAGCTACGGCATGCAGGAGGAGATGAGCGCTGAATCAGCGCTCGTGTCGCTCCTCGACCCTGCGAACCGTCAGGAGTCGACGGTCGTGATCCCGGAGGGGACCGCCCTCCAGGACGTCTACGCCCTCATCGAGGGCGGCGTCGGCATCCCCGTCGCCGACCTTGAGGCCGCCGCGGTTCCCGCGAACTTCGGTCTTCCTGCCGAAGCCACGACCCTCGAGGGTTTCCTGTTCCCGGCGACCTACAGCTTCGATCCCGGCGTCGACGCCACGACGGTGCTCAAGACCCTGGTTGACCGCATGTTCCAGTCGCTCGACGAGCACGGGGTAGCTCCGGAAGCCCGCTGGGACACGGTGCGCCTCGCCTCGCTCATCCAGAAGGAAGCCGGGCTCAGAGAGGACTACTACAAGGTCTCGAGGGTCTTCCTGAACCGACTCGACATGGGCATGCTCCTCCAGTCGGACGCCACGGTGGCCTACGGAACGGGCAACACGCACCGGGTCTCGACGAGCGATGCCGAGCGCGCCGACGCGGCGAACGCCTACAACACCTATGTGCATCCCGGGATGGTGGTCGGCCCCATCTCGAACCCCGGCGACATCGCGATCGACGCGGCGGTGAACCCTGCAGACGGCCCCTGGGTGTACTTCGTGACCTGGAACCTCGACACGGGGGAGACCATCTTCTCCGAGACGTTCGAGGAGCACGAGGTCGCGGTCGCCAAGTGGCTGGCGTGGATGGCCGAGCACCCCGAATATGGGTGAGGCTTCGACGAGGCTCGCCGTCCTGGGGTCTCCGATCGGACACTCGAAGTCTCCAGCGATCCACTCGGCCGCGTACGAGGTCCTCGGTCTCGACTGGAGCTACGAGCGCTTCGACGTTCCGCAGGGCGGGCTTGCAGATTTCCTCGCCTCAAGGGGGCCGGGATGGCGCGGGTTCTCCGTGACCATGCCCCTGAAGCACGAGGCTCGCGCGTTCGCCTCGACGCTCGCCCCCGCCGCAACGGAGATCGGCGCCGTCAACACGCTGGTCTTCGACGGGGCGGACGCGGGCGCCCCGTCTCGAGGGTGGAACACGGATGTGACGGGCTTCGTCGCGGCGCTCAATGAGGCTGGCGTTGACTCGGCTCCTCGGGTGCGACTGCTGGGCGCTGGCGGCACGGCGGCCGCCGTCATCGCCGCGCTGCCCTCGCTGGCAGCGACCGAGCTCTCCATCGTCGTCCGATCGCCGGAACGAGCGCAGGGCATGGTGGCGCTCGCGCGCTCGCTGGGGGTCGAGGTCGAGGTGCTGACCTTCGCTGAATTCGACGCGCGTCCTGCCAAGGCGCGCGCCGCGGAGCTCGTCGTCAACACCGTGCCGGGAGACCGGGACCACATCGGCATCGATGCATCGTGGGTGCAGGGGGCGGTGCTGTTCGACGTGCTCTACGACCCGTGGCCCACGAAGCTCGCGACGCGCTGGCAGGCCGCCGGTGGTCAGGTGGTCTCGGGACTCGAGCTCCTCCTGGCCCAGGCACTCGTGCAGGTTCGGCTCTTCACCGGCCGCGATGAGTCGGAAGTCCTCCCCAGGGAGGCCGAGGTTCGCTCGGCGATGCGAACCGCCGCGCTGCGCGTGTCAGAATAGTCCAATGCTTCGATGGCTCACGGCCGGGGAATCCCACGGCCCAGAACTCCTTGCGATCCTCGAGGGACTCCCAGCTGGTGTCCCACTTTCCCTCGACGATCTCCGCACCGACCTCGCCCGCCGAAAGCTCGGCCATGGCAGAGGCGCACGAATGAAGTTCGAGCAGGACGAGCTCACGCTGTCCGCCGGCGTCAGGCACGGTTTCACGATGGGGTCGCCGATCGGCATCCGCATCGGCAACACCGAGTGGCCCAAGTGGGTCGAGGTCATGAGCCCCGAGCCGGTCGACGCGGCTGTGTTCGACACGGGACGCGGTGCGAAGCTCACGCGTCCGCGACCGGGGCACGCCGACCTCATCGGCATGCAGAAGCACGGCTTCGACGAGGCGCGCCCGGTCCTCGAGCGCGCGAGTGCACGCGAGACGGCGGCGCGTGTCGCGCTCGGCGCGATCGCGAAGCGCTTCCTCTCCGAACTCGGGATCACGACGTTGAGCCACACGCTCGCCATCGGGACGGTCCGTGTGCCCGAGGACGCGCCGCTGCCCGCCTACGGCGACCTGGCCGCCATCGACGCGGATCCGGTTCGCGTGTTCGACGGGGAGACCTCCGCTGCCGCGGTCGCCCTCATCGATGAGGTCCGCAAGAGCGGCGACACGCTCGGCGGCGTGACCGAGGTGCTCGTCTGGGGCCTGCCACCCGGCATCGGCTCCTACGTGCACTGGGACCGCCGCCTCGACGCGCGACTCGCGAAGGCGCTCATGAGCGTTCAGGCGATCAAGGGGGTGGAGGTCGGCGACGGCTTCGAGACCACACGTCGTCCAGGCACCGCGGCGCACGACCCGCTGTACGTCCGCGACGGCTCCATCGTGCGCTCGAGCGACCGTGCGGGTGGCATCGAAGGCGGCATGGCGACCGGCACGGTGCTCCGAGTCCGGGCCGGCATGAAGCCGATCGCGACCGTCCCGAAGGCCCTGCACACCGTCGATGTGGCGACGGGCGCGGATGCGGCTGCGCACCACCAGCGTTCCGACGTCTGCGCGGTCCCAGCGTCCGGTGTCGTCGTCGAGGCGATGGTGGCTCTCACGATCGCCGACTCCATCCTCGAGAAGTTCGGCGGCGACTCCGTCGGCGAGACGAAGCGGAACATCGAGAGCTACCTCGCGAGCATCCCGCCGCTGCTGCGCACGTCGAGCGAGTCCGTCTCCGAGGCCGACCTGCAGGCCGGCCCCGTCGACGAGACGCCGATGGGGGACTCGCTCAGCGAGTGGCGAGTATGAGCGTCGTGCTCATCGGCCCGCCTGCCGCGGGCAAGTCGAGGGCGGGCCGACGCCTGGCCAAGGTTCTGGACGTGAGCTACGTCGACACCGACAAGGTGATCGTCGCGCGCCACGGCGCGATTCCCGAGATCTTCGTCGAGCACGGAGAGACCGAGTTCCGGCGTCTCGAGCGGGACGTCATCGCCGAGCACCTCGAGACCACCGAGGTCCTGTCGCTCGGTGGTGGTGCCGTGATGGATGCGCAGACCCAGTCCCGCCTCGGCGGGCACACGGTCGTGCTCCTGACGGCGACTCCCGCCGCGATCGCCGAGCGCATCACCGGCAACGCGAAGCGCCCGCTCATCACGGGCATCGAGAGCTGGACCCAGATCTACGAAGCACGCCGCGAGACCTACGAACGTCTCGCGGATGCGACGTTCGACACTTCATTCCGGCCCATGGTCCGCGTCGTCGAAGACATCGTGGAGTGGCTGGAGCAGCAGACCAAGGAAGGACCAAGCGACGTTGCCTGAGATCATCGAGGTTCCCGGCGCCCATGGCGACATCATCATCGGGGCTGGCCAGTTCCGCGAGGCGGCTGCGGTCATCCCCGGCCTGCTCGGGGAAGGCGTCGCCAAGGTCCTGATCGTGCACGCGCCCCACCTGGCGGATGTCGCCGAGCGGGTGCGCGAGCAGCTCGTCGGCGAGTACAACCAGGTACTCATCGCGGAGATCCCGGATGCCGAGGGGGCGAAGCGCATCGAGGTCGCGGCGTTCTGCTGGCAGATCCTGGGCCAGGCCGACTTCACGAGGTCCGACGCGGTCATCACGATCGGCGGGGGAGCGACGAGCGACATCGGCGGCTTCATCGCCGCGACGTGGCTGCGTGGTGTGAAGGTCGTGCACATGCCGACGACGGTGCTCGCCATGGTGGACGCGGCCATCGGCGGCAAGACGGGCCTCAACACGAACGAGGGCAAGAACCTCGTTGGCTCCTTCCACCCGCCGGCGGGGGTTGTCATCGACCCGGAGATCCTGGCTGGACTCCCTCGCAATGAGCTGCTGGCTGGCTTCGCCGAGGTCGTGAAAGCCGGCTTCATCGCCGAGCCCGAGATCCTCGACATCATCGAGCTCGACCCGGAGCGGGCGACCGACCCGACCACGCCCGAGTTCCTGCGGGTGCTCGAGCTCGCGATCCGAGTCAAGGCGCGGGTCGTCGGCGAGGACTTCACCGAGCAGGGCCTGCGCGAGATCCTCAACTACGGGCACACGCTCGGCCACGCCATCGAGAACGCGGAACGGTACCAATGGCGTCATGGCGCCGCCATCTCCATCGGCATGGCGTTCGTCGCCGAGCTGGCCCGCCTCTCGGGGCGCCTCGACGACGCCACGGCGGATCGACACAAGTCGATCCTCGAATTGCTCGGCCTGCCCACGAGCTACCCGGCCGGCCGCTGGAAGACGCTCCTCGCGACAATGCGTCGGGACAAGAAGGCTCGCGGAGCAATGCTGCGCTTCGTTGTGCTCGACGGGCTCGGTCGTCCGACGATCATGCAGGCGCCGGACGAGAGCCTGCTGTTCGCCGCGTACCAGGAGATCGCCAGCTAGATCGGCGTCGGCCGCCGGTCAGCAGCAGCTCACGCGCTCCGGCGCCTGCAGGTAGGTGAAGGAGCCCAGGGCTGTGAAGCCTGCTCGGTGGAACAGCCGCCGGGAGACGGCGTTGCTCTCGACCACCATCGCGAGGCAGGAGGTCGCGCCGCGCTGAGCCGCTTCCTGCTGGGCGTGGTGCAGGAGCAGCCGACCGTGGCCGCGCCCTCGGTGTGCGCTCTGGGTGACCAGGCAGTCGATGACCCCGGTGCCGTCGATCACCGTGACCCGAGCGAGCGCCACAAGGGTTCCCTCCTGCCGGACGCCGAGGAAGCTCGAGGCTCCGGAGCTGAGGATGAGCGGGGCGAGGCGCCGGTCGCGCGCCAGTCTGCGCTCGCTCCAGCTGAGCCAGGCGTCGAGCCAGTCCGGAGGGAGTTCGGGACCAGCCTGCGTGACCGCGACGAGGTCGCCGCCCGACGCGCCTTCGAGACCTGCCGGCTCTTCGCCGCCAAGCGAGCGGCAGAGGATCCTGCCCGTGAGAGTGGGGGAGTAGCCGAACGCCTCGAGGGCGGCGACGTCGCGGGGATCCGCGGTCTCCGTCGCGAGGAACTGGCTGGGGAGCCCACGCACGCGGTATGCCTCCTCGACGGCGCCGAGTGCGAGCTGCGTGTCCTCGGCGGGGCCGAGCATCCACACGCTGTTGGCGCGCCTCGTGAATCCCTCTGCGAATCCGAGGCGCCACCCGCCGATTCTCCGCTCGTCCAGAGCGGGCCAGCTCGCCATCAGCACCGAGGTGGCCTGCGCGACCGTCGGCAGCAGCGCTGGCGCCTCGGCGGTGGGCCCTCGTTCCACGGTCATGGATTCGAGGCTACGGGCAGGCGAGCAGCCGCGCCAGCATGCTCGGCCGGGACCGCTCGCGACATCGTCTAGCCTGGACGGCGGAGCTGACGGCATGCCTCGCTCTCGCGGGACGCAGACGCAGTGACCGCATGCATCGAGCAGGAGGATCCACAGTTGACCAGGCGCATCGTCTTCCTCGACATCGACGGCACGCTCATCGACGAGCAGGAGCACATCCAGCCCTCGACCGTCGAAGCCGTGTCCCGAGCCAGGGAAGCGGGACACCTGCTCTTCATCTGCACCGGCCGGTCCCGCAGTGAGATCTACCCGCAGATCCTCGATCTCGGCTTCGACGGGATCGTGAGCGCAGGCGGGAGCTTCGTCTGGCTCGACGGCGAGACCCGCGTCTCGCAGACCATGTCACTCGAGGACGCCGCGTTCGCCATCGACTTCTTCACGGGCGCCGGCATCGACTTCTACGTGCAGAGCGACGCCGCCGTCGTCGCCAGCCCGGGGTTCCGCGCGCACCTGCGCCAGCTCCTCGCGGCCGAGGTCGCCGACTCGAACCGGGTCGAGTCTGACGGCGAGCTGCAGTTCGAGAAGTTCTTCGACGATGGAGGCGAGGTGCTGCGCGACGACATCGGCAAGATGTGCTTCCTGAGCGCGGACACGTCGATCGCCGAGATCCGCGCGGCATTCGCGGGCCGCTTCGACGTCATCAACGCCACCGTGCCGGTTCTCGGTCCCCAGAGCGGAGAGCTCCTGCAGCTCGGCGTCAACAAGGGGAGCGCGATTCTCGAGGTCTGCCGGATCCAGGATCTCAACCCGGCGAACACGATCGGCATCGGCGACAGCATCAACGACGTCGAGATGCTCCAGGCCACGGGCATCGGCATCGCCATGGGCAACGCCCCGGACTCCATCAAGGCCCACGCGGACCAGATAACGACGGGCGTCGACGACAACGGGGTGTGGAACGCGTTCGTCCGCAACGGCCTGATCACCGCAGACGCCTCGGTGGCGCCGACCGCCGCGTACGTCTGAGGCCGATCGCTAGACTGGCCGGCATGCGCATCCTCGTCCTCGGCGGCCCGAATCTCAACCGGCTCGGCACCCGCGAGCCCCAGACCTACGGCACCCAGACCCTGGACGACATCATCGAACTCCTCCGCAAGCGAGCGGGGAGCAGCGTCGAGATCGATGCCCGCCAGTCGAACTTCGAGGGGCAGCTCGTCGAGTGGCTGCACGAGGCGGCCGATGCACGCACCCCGGTCATCCTGAATCCCGCAGCACTCACGCACTACTCGATCGCACTGCGTGACGCGGTCTCCATCGTGACGGAGACCGGCACCCCGCTCATCGAGGTGCACCTCTCGAACCCCCACGCTCGTGAGGTCTTCCGCCACACGAGTGTCATCTCGCCGGTCGCGACCGGCGTCGTCGCAGGGCTCGGTGCGGGTTCGTACCTCGCCGCGCTCGAGGGCATTCGGGCGATGATCGAGGCAACGCGGCCCTCTCCAGAGACCCTGCACTAGACTTCTCCGGGGCCGCTGGGGCAAATGCCTCGCGCCGACAGCTCGCGCGTACCTCAACCAGGTGCCAATAACTGAAGAATCCCGCAGCACCGCGGGATGGACACGGAGAAACTTCCATGGCAACTACGGCAGACATCAAGAACGGCGTTGTACTCCTCATCGAGAAACAGCTCTGGCAGGTCATCGACTTCCAGCACGTGAAGCCCGGCAAGGGTGGTGCGTTCGTGCGCACCAAGCTCAAGCAGGTCGTCAGCGGCAAGACCGTCGACCGCACGTTCAACGCTGGCGCCAAGATCGAGACCGCGACCGTCGACCGGCGCGACTTCCAGTACCTCTACCGCGACGGAGACGGCTACGTCTTCATGGACCAGAGCGACTACGACCAGATCACGCTCGACGAGAAGATCGTCGGCGACGCTGCGAAGTACATGCTCGAGCAGCAGAGCGTGCAGATCGCGCTCAACGAGGGCGAGCCGCTCTACATCGAGCTCCCGCCGTCCGTGGTCCTCGAGATCACGTACACGGAGCCGGGCCTCCAGGGCGACCGCTCGAACGCCGGCACGAAGCCTGCGACCGTCGAGACGGGTGCCGAGATCCAGGTCCCGCTCTTCCTGAACGCCGGCACCAAGGTCAAGATCGACACCCGCACGGGCGACTACCTGGGCCGCGTCAACGACTAGTGAGCGCGCGCACGAAGGCGCGCAAGCGCGCCATGGACATCCTGTTCGCGTCGGATGTACGGGGGACCCCGATTCCGGAGCTCCTCGGACAGGAGGCAGAACGGGCAGCGGATGAGCCCGACCGCGCCGCGAGCTGGCGCTACGCCAGGGAGATCGTGCTCGGCGTCATCGAGCACGCTGACGAGATCGACGGCTACATCGTCGAGACGGCCCGCGACTGGACGCTCGAACGCATGCCGGCACTCGACAGGTCGATCCTCCGGGTCGCCATCTGGGAGCTCAAGTACAACGACGAGATCCCCGCTGCGGTGGCCATCACCGAGGCGGTCAGCGCAGCTGGCGAGTACTCGACGGATGCCTCGGGCAAGTTCATCCACGGAGTGCTCGGCCGCATCAGCGAGCAGTAGCCCGGTGCTAGGCTGGTGGCCTGGGTCGATGCCGCGAGAGCGGTGGAGACCCAGGCCCCAGTCGGGTTCCGGCCGACCGGATTCCCTGCAGCTCGCCTGCAGTCCCGGCGGCTTCAGTCCAGACATCCTTTAACACCGTCCAGTGAGGCGGGGAAGGAGGTCGACGTGTCCCAGCGAACCGTGCTGAATCACGACGACGTTCACAGAGCCCTCGTGCGCATCGCGCACCAGATCCTCGAGCAGAACCGCGGGTCGAAGGACCTGCTCCTGCTCGGCATCCCGAGCCGCGGAGTTCCCCTCGCGAAGCGCCTCGCCAGCCTCATCGCTGGCTTCGAGGCCTCCAACGGAACCCACGTCGAAGCCGGCGACATCGCCGGTGCTCTCGATGTCACGATGTATCGCGACGACCTGCGGAGGGGCCCGGCGCGCGTCTCGCAGCCGACGCACATCCCCGTGGGCGGCATCGACGGCAAGACGATCGTGCTCGTCGACGATGTGCTCTTCTCGGGTCGGACCGTGCGCGCTGCGCTCGACGCGCTGAGCGACACCGGCCGCCCGCGCGCTGTGCAACTGGCCGTGCTCGTCGACCGAGGCCACCGGGAGCTGCCCATCCGCGCCGACTACGTGGGCAAGAACCTGCCATCCGCACGGAGCGAGCGAATCGGCGTGGAGCTCACCGAGCTCGACGGCGGCGACCGCGTGGTCATCACGGACGGAGCTCGCGCATGAAGCACCTGCTCTCCACGAAGGGCATGTCGCGCGACGATGCCATCATGCTCCTCGACATGGCCGAGGACATGTCCGACGTCGGCGACCGCGAGGTGAAGAAACTCCCCGCCCTGCGCGGCATCACCGTCGTCAACCTGTTCTACGAGGACTCGACGCGCACACGGATCTCCTTCGAGGCAGCCGAGAAGCGCCTGTCCGCCGACGTCATCAACTTCGGGGCCAAGGGCTCGAGCGTCTCCAAGGGAGAATCGCTCAAGGACACGGCCCAGACCCTCAAGGCCATCGGTGCCGATGCCGTCGTCATCCGGCACCCCTCGAGCGGGGCGCCGCAGCTGCTGGCCGAGCGCGACTGGATCGACGCCCCCATCCTCAACGCCGGCGACGGCATGCACGAGCATCCGACGCAGGCCCTGCTCGACGCCTTCACGCTGCGTCGACGCGTCCACGGGCGCGCCGCGGCACGGGGCAAGGGCCTCGATGGCTGCCACATCGTGATCGTCGGCGACATACTGCACTCCCGTGTTGCCAGGTCGAATGTCTGGCTCCTGACCACGCTCGGCGCCGAGGTCACGCTCGTCGGACCCCCGACGCTCGTCCCGGTCCGCACGGAGGCCTGGCCAGCGACCATCACGAGCGACCTCGACGGTGCGCTCGCGACCAAGCCAACCGCGGTCATGCTCCTGCGCATCCAGGCAGAGCGGATGCACGACGCGTTCTTCCCGAACACCAGGGAGTACGCGAAGAACTGGGGCCTCGGTGAGGCCCGCTTCCGAGGCCTGCCCGAGACTACGATGGTCATGCATCCGGGCCCGATGAACCGCGGCCTGGAGATATCCTCCATCGCCGCCGATTCACCGCAGTCGACAGTGCTCGAGCAGGTCGCGAACGGCGTCGCCGTCCGCATGGCAGCGCTCTACGTGCTCTGCTCGGGCGAACGCGCGGGGAGCGGCTCGTGAACCAGGGCCAAGGAAACGAGAGAGGCACCATGACCACGCTGTACCGAGGCGCCCAGCTGCTTGGCGTCGACCCCGTCGACGTGCTCGTCAGCGGGACGACGATCACCGAGGTCGCGCCGGCAGGCACGATCGGCCTCGAGGGCGTGGAGAACGTGATCGACGTCGAGGGACTCGTCGTGCTCCCCGGGCTCGTCGACCTCCACACCCACCTGCGCGAGCCGGGCTTCGAGTCGAGCGAGACGGTCCTGACCGGGACGCGCGCAGCAGCCTTCGGCGGCTACACCACGGTGTTCGCCATGGCGAACACCTCACCGGTGCAGGACACCGCAGGTGTCGTGGAGGCGGTAGCAGCGCTCGGCCGATCCGCCGGCTACGCAGACGTGAGACCGATCGGTGCCGTCACGGTCGGGCTCGGGGGAGAGCAGCTCTCGGAGATCGGGGCGATGGCCCAGTCGAACGCCGAGGTCCGGGTGTTCTCGGATGACGGCAAGTGCATCTTCGACCCCCTGATCATGCGCCGCGCACTCGAATACGTGAAGGCCTTCGGCGGGGTCGTCGCACAGCACGCGCAGGACCCGCGCCTCACCGCCGGCGCGCAGATGAACGAGGGCGCCCTCTCCGCAGAGCTCGGTCTCGGCGGGTGGCCCGCCGTCGCCGAATCGTCGATCATCGCGCGCGACGCGCTCCTCGCCGACCACGTCGGGTCGCGGCTCCACGTCTGCCACGTCTCGACCAGGGAGGGCGTCGACGTCGTCCGCTGGGCCAAGTCGCGAGGCATAGACATCACGGCAGAGGTGACGCCGCACCACCTCCTGCTGACCGAGGAGCTCGTCCGCGGCTACGACGCGAGGTTCAAGGTCAACCCGCCGCTGCGCACCCAGGACGACGTGATCGCCGTGCGCGAGGCGCTCGCCGACGGCACGATCGACATCGTCGCGACCGACCACGCGCCGCACCCGGTGGATGCCAAGGAGACCGAGTGGGATCAGGCTGCGATGGGCATGGTGGGCCTCGAATCAGCCCTCCGCGTCGTGCAGCACACCATGGTCGACACCGGCGCGCTCACGTGGGCCGACGTCGCCCGGATCATGTCGGAGACCCCAGCCCGAATCGGCGGCGATGCCATCTCAGGCCGCCCAGTCGCGGCCGGCGAGCTCGCCAGTCTCGTCTTCTACGATCCCGCTCCCACCGCCGACTTCACGACGGACTCGCTCGGCGGGAAGAGCATCAACTCGCCCTTCCTCGGCATGCCGCTGCCCGGCCGGGTCGTCCACACGGTCTACCGGGGCACACGCACCTTGGACGATGGCGCGCTGCTGTCCGCCGAGGGTGCTGCCGCCGCCGCCAAGGCCAGAGCGAAGGACATCGCCTGATGGACGATCGCGTACTCCCCGCGACGCTCACGATCGTCGCCTTCCTCATCATCGTCGTGCTCATGTGGCTCGGCTGGCGCCGCCGCGTTCGAGGGCAGGCCGGCATCTCGACGCCCCTCGAAGCACCCCACTCGACGCAGCAGCCGCTCGGACACTGGCATGACGTCCACTACGTGTCGACTAGCCGCACGGGCGACGCGCTTGACCGGATCGTCGTACCGCCGCTCGGCTTCCGAGGACGAGCGGAGGTCACCGTCCTCCGCGAGGGGCCAGTCGTCCAGATCGCCGGTGAGCGCGCCTTCTTCATCCCAGCGGGAGACATCGAGGCGACGATCGACGGAACGGTCACGATCGACCGTGTCGTCGAGAACGGCGGCCTGACGATCATCCGCTGGCTCCTGCCCGCCGACGAGCACGCGAACCCCCGCGTAAGCGTCGAGACTTCACTCCGAGTTGTCGACGCCACTGCGCGCGAACAGCTCAAGACCGCGCTGCACTCGCTGCAGCTGACACCAGCCCCCACGACCGAGGAGTCCTCATGACGCCACCAATTCCCGCCGTGCTCGTTCTGGAGGACGGCACGCGATACGAGGGCGACGCCTACGGCGCCGTCGGTGAAACGCTTGGCGAGGTCGTCTTCTCGACAGGCATGACCGGCTACCAGGAGACCCTGACCGACCCGAGCTACGCGGGCCAGATCGTCGTGCAGACGGCTCCGCACATCGGCAACACGGGCGTCAACGACGAAGACATGGAGTCGCGCCAGATCTGGGTCGACGGCTACGTCGTGCGCGACCCCTCCCGCGTCGTCTCCAACTGGCGGGCAGAGGACACCCTCGAGAACGCGCTGACGTCGACGAGCATCGTCGGCATCTCCGGTGTCGACACTCGGGCGCTCACGCGCCGCATCCGCAGCGAAGGCTCGATGCGAGGCGGCATCTTCTCGGGAGACGCGGCCGCGGCCGACGACGACACCCTGCTCGAGAAGGTGCGCTCCCAGCCGACCATGGCGGGACGCAACCTCAGCGACCTGGTCTCCACGCCGGAGGCCGTCGTGCACCCCTCCACGGGAGCCGAGCCCATCGGATCCGTCGCGATCATCGACCTCGGCATCAAGACCGCAACGATCAAGGCGCTCGCCGAACGCGGCTTCGACGTGCACGTGCTCCCGCACGCCACGACGATCGAGCAGCTCCGCGAGCTCGCACCGACCGCCGTCTTCTACTCGAACGGACCGGGAGACCCTGCCTCGAGCGAAGCCCACGTCGAGCTGCTCCGCAACGTCCTCCGCGACGGAACGCCCTTCTTCGGCATCTGCTTCGGCAACCAGCTGCTCGGCCGCGCACTCGGGTTCGACACCTACAAGCTCCCCTTCGGGCACCGCGGCATCAACCAGCCCGTCGTCGACACGTTCTCGGGACGCATCGAGATCACCGCGCAGAACCACGGCTTCGCGGTCCAGGCGCCGCTCGACGGGCCCGTCGAGACGCCAGCAGGCTTCGGGCGCGCCCAGGTGAGCCACATCGGACTCAACGACCAGGTTGTCGAAGGCCTCCGCTGCCTCGACATCCCGGCCTTCAGCGTGCAGTTCCACCCAGAGGCGGCGGCGGGCCCCCACGACTCCGCGCCGCTCTTCGACCAGTTCAGGGAGATGGTGCTCGAGCACCTCGCCTCCCCATCCACCCACACCAACGGCCAGGAGAACGCGTAAGCATGCCAAAGCGCTCAGATATCTCAAGCGTCCTCGTCATCGGCTCCGGCCCCATCGTCATCGGCCAGGCTGCCGAGTTCGACTACTCGGGCACGCAGGCCTGCCGAGTGCTCCGCGAGGAGGGCGTCCGCGTCATCCTCGTGAACTCGAACCCGGCGACGATCATGACCGACCCGGACTTCGCAGACGCCACCTACGTCGAGCCGATCACCCCCGACATCATCGAGTCGATCATCATCAAGGAACGCCCTGATGCGATCCTCCCCACCCTCGGCGGGCAGACCGCGCTCAACGCCGCCATCGCCCTCCACGAGCAGGGCATCCTCGAGCGCCACGGCGTCGAGCTCATCGGCGCCAAGGTCGAGGCCATCCGCCGCGGCGAAGACCGCCAGATCTTCAAGGACCTCGTCATCGAGGCCGGCGCAGAGGTCGCGCGCTCGCACATCGCGACGAGCGTCGAGCAGGCCATCGGCTTCGCCGATGACCTCGGCTACCCGCTCGTCGTGCGGCCGTCCTTCACGATGGGCGGCCTCGGTTCGGGCTTCGCCTACAACGAAGAGGACCTGGTCCGCTTCGTCGCCGACGGAGTCCAGTCGAGCCCGACCGGCGAGGTGCTCCTCGAGGAGTCGATCCTCGGCTGGAAGGAATACGAGCTCGAGCTCATGCGCGACACGGCCGACAACACGGTCGTCGTCTGCTCCATCGAGAACGTCGACCCGGTGGGCGTCCACACGGGAGACTCCATCACGGTTGCGCCGGCTCTCACGCTCACCGACCGCGAGTACCAGCGCCTCCGCGACATCGGCATCGCGATCATCCGCCTCGTCGGCGTCGACACGGGCGGATGCAACATCCAGTTCGCCATCGACCCCTCGAACGGTCGCATCATCGTCATCGAGATGAACCCGCGCGTCTCCCGCTCGTCGGCGCTCGCTTCGAAGGCCACAGGCTTCCCGATCGCGAAGATCGCCGCCAAGCTGGCGATCGGCTACCGACTCGACGAGATCCCCAACGACATCACGAAGGTGACGCCCGCCAGCTTCGAGCCGACGCTCGACTATGTCGTCGTCAAGGTGCCGCGCTTCAACTTCGAGAAGTTCCCGGCCGCCGACACGACGCTGACGACGACCATGAAGTCGGTCGGCGAGGCCATGGCCATCGGCCGCAACTTCTCTACGGCGCTGCAGAAGGCACTGCGGTCGCTGGAGAAGCGAGGGTCCTCCTTCACCTGGGCTGCCGACGAGGCCTCCGTCGAGGAACTGCTCGAGATCATCAAGGTCCCGACCGACGGCCGAATCGTCAACGTCCAGCGCGCGCTCTGGAAGGGTGCGACGCCCGAGCAGGTCTTCGAGTCCACGGCGATCGACCCCTGGTTCATCGACCAGATCGTGCTCATCAACGAGGTGGCCGATCAGATCGCCTCCGCCGACGTCGTCGACGCGCGACTCCTCCGCAACGCCAAGCGACACGGGTTCTCGGACACGCAGATCGCCGAGCTGCGCGGGCTCAGCGAGGACGAGGTCCGCGCCATCCGTCACAACTTCGGCGTGCGCCCGGTCTTCAAGACGGTCGACACGTGCGCCGGGGAGTTCCCCGCGTTCACGCCGTACCACTACTCCAGCTACGACCAGGAGTCAGAGGTCACCCCGAGCGACCGGCGGAAGGTCATCATTCTCGGCTCCGGCCCGAACCGGATCGGCCAGGGCATCGAGTTCGACTACTCGTGTGTGCACGCCTCGTTCGCTCTCTCGGACGCCGGCTTCGAGACCATCATGATCAACTGCAACCCGGAGACGGTCTCGACCGACTACGACACGAGCGACCGGCTCTACTTCGAGCCGCTCACCCTCGAGGACGTGCTGGAGATCGTCGAGGTCGAGCGCGGAGCCGGCGAGCTGCTCGGCGTCGTCGTGCAGCTCGGCGGTCAGACGGCACTCGGCCTCGCGAAGGGCCTCGAAGCCGCTGGCGTGCCGATTCTCGGCACCAGCCCCGCCGCCATCGACCTCGCCGAGGAGCGCGGTCTGTTCTCGGGTGTCCTCGACCGCGCCGGCCTGATCTCCCCGGAGAACGGCACGGCGACCGACCTCGACGGTGCGCTCGATGTCGCCACCGGCATCGGCTACCCGGTCCTCGTCCGCCCGAGCTTCGTGCTCGGTGGCCGAGGCATGGAGATCGTCTACGACGCCGAGCAGATGCGTGACTACTTCTCGCGCATCGAGGGCCAGGCAATCGTCGGGCCCGCCCACCCGCTGCTCGTCGACCGCTTCCTCGACGAGGCGACCGAGATCGACGTCGACGCGCTGTTCGACGGCGACGAGCTGTACATCGGCGGCATCATGGAGCACATCGAGGAGGCGGGCATCCACTCGGGCGACTCGGCCTGCACGCTGCCTCCCGTCACGCTCTCGAGCGCTGTCCTCAACAACGTCCGGGACGCGACACTGGCCATCGCGGAGGGTGTCGGCGTTCGCGGCCTGCTCAACGTCCAGTTCGCCCTCTCCGGAGGAAAGCTCTACGTACTCGAGGCCAACCCGCGTGCATCCCGGACCGTGCCGTTCGTCTCCAAGGCGCTCGGAACCCAGCTCGCCAAGGCCGCCGCGCGCGTCATGACCGGCGTGAGCATCGCGGAGCTCAAGGCGGAAGGTCTCCTGCGTGAGCAGGACGGCACGCACCAGCCTGCGTCGAGTCCCGTCGCGGTGAAGGAGGCAGTGCTGCCGTTCAAGCGCTTCCGCACGAAGGACGGCCGCATCGTCGACTCGCTGCTCTCCCCGGAGATGCGCTCGACCGGCGAGGTCATGGGCATCGACACGGACTTCCCGACCGCGTTCGCGAAGAGCCAGCTCGCGGCCTACGGTGGCCTCCCGAAGTCGGGCACGGTCTTCGTGTCCGTCTCCGACCGCGACAAGCGCGCCATCGTCCTGCCCGTCGCGAAGTTCGTGGAGCTCGGCTTCTCGATCGCCGCCACCGAGGGCACGGCTGCGGTCCTCGCACGCCACGGCATCTCGGCGAAGGTCGTCGGCAAGTTCACCCCGGACTCTCCGGATGGAACGACGCCGGGCCAGGACCGCAACATCGTGGACATGATCCACGGGGGAGAGGTCGACATGGTCATCAACACGCCATCCGGCCGGGCGTCTCGAGCCGATGGCTATGAGATCCGCATGGCTGCGGTCTCCGCCGATCTGCCGATCTTCACGACGATCTCGGAGCTCTCTGCCGCCGTCGGTTCCCTCTCTGCTCTCCGCAGCGGGTTCACCGTCACGAGCCTGCAGGAGTACAACACCCAGAGGGGGGAAAGCTAGTTGACTGCAGCGATGGCGTCGCGTGCTGGAGTGGGCGGGTTCGGCCCCCGACTCCAGCACGCCCTGGAGGAGCGGGGCCGGCTCTGCGTCGGCATCGATCCGCATGAGTTCCTGCTCACCTCGTGGGGGCTGCCCGACACCGCGACCGGAGCCGAGGAGTTCGGCCTTCGCGTCATCGAGGCAGCAGCCGGGCGCGTCGGCGTCGTCAAACCGCAGATCGCCTTCTTCGAGCGCTTCGGCTCGGCTGGCTTCGCCGCGCTCGAGACAGTCTTCGCTGCGGCTCGGGACGCGGACCTGCTCGTGATCGCCGACGTCAAGCGCGGCGACGTCGGCACGACCCTCGAGGCCTATGCGAAAGCGTGGCTCGAAGCGGGGTCTCCGCTTGAGGCCGACGCCATGACGGTGAACCCCTACCAGGGCTTCGACTCGCTCGCCGCGGCGCTCGAGCTCGCCGAGCGGCTCGGGAAGGGACTGTTCGTGCTCGCTGCGACGTCGAACCCCGAGTCGACCTCGATCCAGACGGCTCGACGTGATCGCGGGACGCAGCGCGGCGAGACGGTCGCGGGAGGCATCGCCAATCGTGCGGTCGCCTGGAACACGCAGCACGCGAGCGGCGACTTCGGTTCGATCGGGGTCGTCCTCGGCGGCACCGTCGACTTCGACGCCCTCGGCGTCGACCTTCCCGCCCTCGGCGGCGCACCCCGCACCCCGATCCTCGCTCCGGGCTTCGGCCACCAGGGGGCTGAGTTCGCGCAGATCAGAAGCACGTTCGGTGCAGCCACCGAATCGCTCATCGTGAACGTCTCCCGGAGCGTCCTGGCCGCAGGACCCAACGGCATCGCCGACGCCATCGACCAGCAGACCGCAGAGCTGGAGAACGCCCTCTCATGACCCAGGTGCCACCCCCCGTCGACCGCATCGCAGCCTCCAGGGCTGCGGTCCTCGCCCGCCAGGCCCGAGCCGAGGTCAAGCGAGCGCTCGCGACCGGCGCTCGCAGCCCCATCTCGGTGCTCGATGCGAGCCAGTCCCCGGAACACGCAGCCGAGCACTCGCTGCGCGTGACCCAGTTCCTCCTGAGCATCCCGCACATCGGAGCCACCAAGCAGGCCCGCATCCTCGAGGAGCTGGCCATCTCCCCGTCCAAGCGCCTCGGTGGGCTCGGACGCAACCAGCGCATCCGCCTCCGCGCCTTCCTGGAGGAACGACTCGGTGCGCAGAGCACCGGGAATCGCCTCGTCGTCCTGGCTGGCCCCACGGCAGTCGGCAAGGGCACGGTCGCCAACTACATCCGCGAGCACTACCCCGAAGTGGAGCTCTCCGTCTCCGCCACGACGCGCTCACCCCGGCCCGGCGAGGTCGACGGGGTCAACTACCACTTCACCGACGACGCCGGCTTCGACCGGCTCGTCGACCAGGAGCAGCTGCTCGAGTACGCGACCGTCCACAACGCCTTCAGGTACGGCACCCCGCGCGGACCAATCGATGAAGCCATCTCCTCCGGCCGATCCGTCCTGCTGGAAATCGACATTCAGGGCGCCAGACAGGTCAGATCGCGCATGCCTGAGGCTAGACTGGTATTTTTGTTGCCTCCGAGCTGGGACGAGCTTGTGCGGCGCCTCGTGGGGCGCGGCACAGAATCACCCGAAGAACAGGCTCGGCGCCTCGAAACCGCGAAGATCGAACTCGCCGCCCAGGACGAGTTCGATGCACTGGTCGTCAACGACTCCGTGCCTGAGGCTGCGGCACGCGTAGTCGAACATCTGGGACTGAACAAGGAGCACGCATGATTGAGAAGCCCAAGGGCATCATTGACCCGCCCATGGACGAGCTGCTGCAGCGCGTCGACAACAAGTACCAGCTGGTCATCTTCGCATCGCGTCGCGCGCGTCAGATCAACGACTACTACTCCGATCTGCACGACGGTGCGATCTACCAGAACGTCGGCCCGCTGATCGACTCCTCGATCGACGACAAGCCGCTCTCGATCGCGTTGCACGAGATCAACGAGCAGAAGATCGTCATGGTCGAGGCGCGTCCGCTCGAGACGCCGGACGACGTCATCGTCTTCGACGACGAGATCAACTTCGAAGACGACGCACCGCAGGCATAGCACGACCGTGAGCGAGATCGCTGGCGCGCATCCGGCTGCCGCCCCCCAGACCGATGCGTCTGACGGGCAGCCGATGCGCGTCGTCATCGGCGTGACGGGCGGTATCGCCGCCTACAAGGCGGTCCAGGTCATCCGCGATCTCGTTCTTCTCGGACATCACGTCGACGTCGTGCCCACTGAGTCCGCGCTGCGGTTCGTGGGGCGTCCGACGTTCGAGGCCATCTCACGCAACCCCGTTCGAACCGACGTCTTCGATGACGTCGCTGAGGTTCGGCACGTCGCGCTCGGCCAGCAGGCTGATGTCATCGCCGTCGTGCCGACGACCGCGAACTCCATGGCGAAGATCGCCGCAGGCCTCTCGGACGACCTGCTCGGCACGACGATCCTGGCGTCGACGGCTCCGCTGATCCTCGCACCAGCCATGCACACGGAGATGTGGCTCAACCCGGCGACGCAGGCCAACGCGGCGCGTCTCGACGCGCGCGGAGTGGTGCTCGTCGGTCCGGCCGACGGCCAGCTGACCGGCAGCGACTCCGGACCAGGTCGCCTGGCGGAGCCCTCCGAGATCGTTGCGACGATCCTGAGCGCCGGACGCGGCGAACGCCGACGCCGCCGCGACGCGGAACTGTTGAGCGACCTCCGCGGGAGGCGCGTCCTCATCACAGCGGGAGGCACCCGCGAGCCGCTCGACCCTGTGCGGTTCATCGGCAACCGATCGAGCGGCAGGCAGGGCTTCGCGCTCGCCGAGCGTGCCCTCGCGCGTGGAGCTGAGGTCACCCTGGTCGCGGCCAACGCGGAGGTCCGGCCACCCGACGGGGTCAAGCTCGTCACCGTCTCGAGCGCGCAGCAGCTCGCGCAGGCCTGCGCCGAGATCGCCCCACGTCACGATGTCGTCATCATGGCCGCGGCGGTCGCGGACTACCGTCCGGTGACCGTTGCCGAGGGCAAGATCAAGAAGGAGCAGGCGGGCGAAGAGCTGACACTCACCTTCACCCGCAATCCCGACATCCTGCAGGATCTGTCCGCGTCACGTGGTGCCGATCAGGTCATCATCGGCTTCGCGGCCGAGACCGAGTCCGACGATGCTGCGCTCCTCGAGCTCGGTCGGGCCAAGATCGCGAGGAAGGGATGCGACTACCTCGTCGTCAACAGGGTCGGCTGGAGCCTCGGCTTCCAGTCGGACGACAACTCCGTCTTCATCCTCGCGGCGTCTGGCGACGTTGTCTCGCGTCACACTGGCGACAAGATGTCGGTGGCCGATGTCATCCTGGATCTGCTCGCCAACGTCTAGTCACGCCGGCGTCGCCAACCAGCAGCCGCAACACTCACCGCAAGGGGTTCTTCTTGTCTTCTCTTCGCCTGTTCACCTCTGAGTCGGTCACCGAGGGTCACCCCGACAAGATCTGCGACCAGATCTCCGACCGCATCCTCGACGACCTCCTGACACAGGACCCGGCGTCCCGCGTCGCCGTCGAGACGCTCGTGACGACGGGCCAGGTGCACGTCGCCGGTGAGGTCACGACCAAGGCCTACTCCGACATCGCCGGCATCGTCAGGCGCACCATCAGCGAGATCGGCTACACGTCGAGCGACGTCGGCTTCGACGGCTCCTCGTGCGGTGTCTCGATCTCGGTCGGAGAGCAGTCTCCCGAGATCGGCGAGGGCGTCACGACCTCGCTGGAGCACCGCTCCGAGAGTTCGGAAGACGCGATCGCCAAGCAGGGTGCGGGAGACCAGGGCATCATGTTCGGCTACGCGACCCGGGAGACCGAAGCCCTCATGCCATTGCCGATCCACCTCGCGCACCAGCTCGCGCAGCAGCTCGCGGCCGTCCGGAAGTCCGGCGAGGTCGCCTACCTGCGCCCAGACGGCAAGACGCAGGTCACCGTCGGCTACGAGGGGAGCGTGCCCCGTTCCATCGAGACCGTCGTGGTCTCCACGCAGCACGACCCTGGCCTCGAGCAGGCGCAGATCCGCGAAGACGTCATCAGGCACGTCGTCCGCCCGGTGCTGGAGCGCAACGGGTTCGCGGATGCCGAGCCCACCTTCCTCGTCAACCCGTCCGGCAGCTTCATCGACGGAGGGCCCCGCGCCGATGCGGGCCTGACCGGACGCAAGATCATCGTCGACACGTACGGCGGCATGGCGCGCCACGGTGGCGGCGCCTTCAGCGGCAAGGACCCCTCGAAGGTCGACCGCTCGGCCGCGTACGCCATGCGTTGGGTGGCGAAGAACGCTGTCGCGGCGGGGCTCGCCGATCGCCTCGAAGTGCAGATCGCGTATGCCATCGGCAAGGCTGAGCCGGTTGGCCTCTACGTCGAGAGCTTCGGCACCGGCAGGGTGGCGGACGCCACGATCATCGAGGCGATTCTCTCGACGTTCGATCTCCGCCCAGGTGCGCTCGTCGAGGACCTCGACCTGCGTCGCCCGATCTACGCCCAGACCTCCGCCTACGGCCACTTCGGTCGTGAGCTGCCCGACTTCACGTGGGAGCGCACCGACCGGGCCGAGGAGCTCCGCCGAGCCGCTGGCCTCTGATCGCAGAGCCAGCTGTGGACGACACCCTGCCGAGGGTCGCGCGCGTCGTCGTCGCCTCCCCGCTTCCGCAGCTCGACCGGGAGCTCGAGTACGAGATCCCCGTCGAGCTGCGCGGGAGCATCGGCGTCGGAATGAGGGTTGCGGTTCCGCTTCGCACGTCGAACCGCCAGTTGCAGGGGTTCGTCGTGGCCGTCGAGCGAGTCGCTGAGTACACGGGCAAGCTCGCGCCGATCATCGAGCTCGTCTCGACGGCCAGGGTGCTCACGCCCGAGATCGCTGGCCTCGCCCGGGCCGTCGCCGACCGGCAGGCCGGATGCGCGGCGGACGTGCTGCGCCTCGCCATCCCGGCGAGGTCCGTGCGCGTCGAGCAGCGGTGGCTGGAGGCACGCGCCCAGGCAGCTCCAGCGACGGCGGAATCTCCTGGCGGCGAGGACGCGCCGTCGAGCGATGCCGACGAGCCCGCGTCCACAGCGGACGAGGTCCACGATGCCCCGGAAGCGACGCTCGTTCCCATGTATGGGGCAGAGGCAGCCGAGCTCCTCGGGCGGGGCCCAGCGGCGCGGTTCGCGGTCGACGCCCCGGTCGGCGTCGACGCGGGAGTTCCCCGCTCGCTCCTCGCCCTTGCAGCGATCTCAGCGGTTCGCGTCGCCGCCGGGCAGTCCGTCATCCTCGCGGTCCCCGACTACCGAGACGTCGAGCTGGCCCTCCGCGCGCTCAACAGGTTCCTCGATGCCGGTCAGGTCCGCCGACTCGACACCCGCGCCAAGCCCGCCGACCGCTACGCGGCGTTCCTCGCCTGCCTCGACCAGACACCGGGTGTCGTCGTGGGCACGAGGAGCGTCATCTACGCTCCTGCCTCGAACCTCGGCGCCTTGCTCGTCTGGGACGACGGCGACGAGAGCTTCACGGAGCAGCTCGCTCCCTACGCCAGCACCCGTGACGTCGCCCTGCTCCGCGCTGAACGCGAGTCGCTCACGCTCATCTTCGCGGCGCACACCCCGAGCCTGGAGGTCGCCCGCCTCGTGGGCATGCGGTGGCTCACTCCGGTGCCCCTCGCGCGACCGGAGGCTCCCAAGGTCATCTCGGGCAGCCAGGCACTCGCCGAGGAGACCCCGGCGGCGCACGCGCGCATCCCCGCGCTCGCCTGGCAGGAGGCGAGGCGCGCGCTCGAGCACGGGCCGGTGCTGCTCCAGGTCGTGCGTGCCGGCTACATCCCGAGCCTCAGCTGCGCCAGGTGTCGCACGCCAGCTCGCTGCACGGTCTGCGGCGGAGCCCTCGAGTACTCGCGCCCGGGAGCGCCCCCTTCCTGCAGGGTGTGCGACGCCCTCCATCCCGAGTGGCAGTGTCCCGAGTGCGACGACCGGCGCCTCCGGAACACGTCACTCGGCGCGGAGCGGACCGCAGAGGAGCTCGGACGCGCCTTCCCCGGCACTCGTGTCGTCGTGGCCGATGGAGCCTCAGAGACCGTGACGATCGACGACCGCCCCTGTCTCGTCGTGGCAACGCGCGGCGCCGAGCCGGTTCCGAGCTCCGGCTACGCCGGCATCGTCCTGCTCGACACGGAGCGCTCGCTCGCTCAGGAGCGCCTCGATGCTGGCGTCGACGCGCTCCGCGGATGGTCGAACGCCGCGGCGCTGGCGTCGGGCGGCGCCAAGGTCGTCATCGTCGGAGCCGACAATCCGGCAGCGCACGCGCTCCGCACCTGGCAGCAGCCGGCCTTCTCGACGCGCGAGCTCGAGGAGCGGCGCGATCTCCACTTCCCACCGGCGATTCGCGTCGCCGCCATCTCCGGGAGCGACGAGGAAGTCCGCCACGCCATTGCGACCGTCGAGGCCTCCGCCGAGCTCAAGCAGGCTGGGGCCATGCAGATCCTCGGACCGACGCCCCAGGAGGTCGGAAGCCGAGCAGTTCTCAAGTTCAGCTACTCGCTCGGCGCCCCGCTGGCGAAGCTGCTGAAGAGCGAGCTCGTCCGAGCGGCAACTAGCCGGCGCCCGCGCGTCGCGGGTCGCGGCGGCGGGCACGCCTCGACCCTGCGCGTACGATTTGACCCGCCGGGCATCTTCTGACCCGCGCTCCAGCACCACACTCGCACCAACCTCGAGAGGCACCAGCTATGCGGCTCGTCTTCGCCGGCACCCCATCCACCGCCGTCCCCAGCCTTGAGGCGCTGGTGGACGACGGTCACGAGATCGCGGCGGTCCTCACTCGCGACGATGCCAAGGTGGGTCGCTCGAGGGCGCTCACGCCATCCCCGGTGGCGGCCCGCGCGGCGGAGCTCGGCCTTCGGGTGATCAAGAGCAACCGCATGTCCCCGGACGTGACCGCTGAGCTCGCGAGCCTCGACGCCGAGCTCGGCGTCATCGTCGCCTACGGGGCGCTCATCGACGCCGCGACGCTCGATGCGCCCGAGCGCGGCTGGATCAACCTGCACTTCTCGTTGCTCCCCGACCTGCGCGGCGCCGCCCCGGCCCAGCGTGCCGTCATGCGTGGCGACTCGTCGACGGGTATGACCATCTTCCAGCTGACGGTCGGCCTCGACGAGGGGCCGGTCTTCGCGACCCAGGCTTCGCCGATCGGCGAGACCGAGACCTCGGGGGAGCTCCTCGAGCGCCTCGCGGGGGAGGGAGCGGCCTTCCTCGCGGAGACGGTGCAGGGGATCAGCGAAGACGCGCTAAGCGCCAAGCCGCAGGTCGGCGAACCCACCACCGCGGCGAAGCTGCGGAAGCAGGATTCCGCAGTCGACTGGGCGGCTCCGCTCGTGAGCGTGGACGCGCACATCCGCGGCGTGACTCCAGAACCGGGCGCGGTCGCGCACGTCGACGGACAGCCATTGCGCATCCTGCGCACCTCACGCCCGAGCGAGGCGATAGACGCGCCGCCGCTTGCACCGGGGCAGCTCGCCGTCGTCGGCCAGGACGTCCTCGTGGGCACGGGCACGCAGCCCCTGCAGCTCCTCACCGTCCAGCCCGCCGGGAAGAAGCCGATGCCAGCGCGAGATTGGCTCCGCGGCAGGCGCGATGCCGAGACGCTGGTGCTCGCATGAGCCCGGCGGGTGCAGGAGGACGTCGCGGGAACCGCCCCTTCGAAGGCAGGCGACGCCCTGACCAGCCGACAGCCGGTCGCTCCGTCACGCGCTCACGCCAGGTGGCGTTCGAGGTTCTCAGAGCGGTCGACGAAGACGACGCCTACGCAAACCTCCTGCTTCCGCACCGGATCTCGGCGGCACGGCTCTCCCCGTCGGATGCGGGCCTTGCGACCGAGCTGACCTACGGGACGCTTCGTCGTCGAGGCACGTACGACGCGATCATCGCCGAGGCGTCCGGACGCGACGTCCGCGACATCGACCCGCCGATCCTCGATGTCCTTCGGCTGGGCGCGCACCAGCTGCTGAGCATGCGCACGCCGAGTCACGCTGCGGTCAACGAGTCGGTCGAGCAGGCCGCCCGCATCGCGTCCAGAGGCGCTTCCGGGTTCGTCAACGCCATCCTTCGGAAGATCTCGCGCACCGGACTCGACGAATGGCTCGACGAGATCACGACGGGGCAGAGCGAGGAGCGGACTCTCGCGGTCCGGCAGTCGCATCCGGACTGGATCGTGCGCGCACTGCGCGACTCGCTCGCCGCGGAAGAGCGCGGCGACGAGCTCGCCGCGACACTCGCCGCTGACAATGAGTCGCCAGCCGTCAGCATCGTGTCCCTCCCCGGCTTCGACACGCCCGGCGAGCTCATCGAGACGAACGCCGACCTCCTCGCGCCAGGCCGAGTCTCGCCTCGCGGGTTGACGCTCGCCTCGGGCGACCCGTCCTGGGTCCCTCAGGTCAAGGCGGGCAGGGCACGCGTCCAGGACGAGGGCTCGCAGCTCGTCACGCTCGCGCTGCTCGAGGCGGCGCCGGTCCTCGCCGGCGAGCGCTGGCTCGACATGTGCGCCGGCCCCGGGGGCAAAGCTGCCCTGCTCGCTGCCAGCGCCACCGAGCTCGGTGCCAAGCTCACCGCCAACGAGCTCGTGCCGGCTCGCGCCGGGCTCGTCCGCACGGCGCTCGCCCCGCTCGCGGCTCCCGTCTCCGTCACCAACGAGGACGGACGCTCATTCGCCGAGAGCCACCCTGGCGAGTTCGATCGTGTCCTCCTCGACGCCCCCTGCACGGGCCTCGGCGCACTGCGCCGCAGGCCGGAGGCACGCTGGCGGAAGCAGAGCAGCGACGTGAGCGAGCTCGTCCAACTGCAGGAGCAACTGCTCGAGGCGGCGCTCGCCACCGTGAAGCCAGGCGGCATCGTGGCTTACGTCACCTGCTCGCCCCACCAGGCAGAGACGACCGGTGTCGTGCGCCGCGCGGTTCGGCTGTCGGGCGCTGAGGTGCTGGATGCGGCCGCGATCATGAACCGTGCCTCGACGACCGGTGAACTGGACCTCGGCGAACGTCCCCTCGGCGACGGCACGCTCGTGCAGCTCTGGCCCCACCGCCACGGCACCGACGCCATGTTCCTCGCTCTCCTGCGCCGAGCACCAGCTCAGCAGGAGACCCCGACCCCGTAGGATCGCCCCGTGAACGCGCGCATCAACCCCAGCATCCTGGCCGCCGACTTCGCCAACTTCGAGAGAGATCTCGGCCGCATCGCCTCAGCCGATGCGGCGCACGTCGACGTCATGGACAACCACTTCGTGCCGAACCTCACGTTCGGCCAGCCGATGGTGGAGCGTCTGCAGGAGATCAGCCCCGTGCCGCTCGACCTGCACCTCATGATCGAGGACCCGGACCGCTGGGCTCCCCAGTTCGCGGAGATGGGCGTGTTCTCGGTGACCTTCCACGCGGAGGCCGCGACGAGTCCCGTGACCCTCGCCAAGCGGTTGAAGGAGCGAGGCGCGCGCGCTGGCATCGCCATCAACCCGGCGACGCCCCTCAGCGCCGTCGAGGAGATCCTGCCCCACTTCGACCAGCTGCTCATCATGACCGTCGAGCCCGGCTTCGGCGGTCAGTCCTTCATGGCGGACATGATGCCGAAGCTGGCGAGGGCCGACAGACTCAGGAAGTCGCACGGCCTCGAGACCTGGCTCCAGGTCGACGGTGGGATCTCGCTCGACACGATCGAGCTCGCGGCAGCGAACGGCGCCGATACCTTCGTCGCCGGATCGGCCGTGTTCCGCGGTGATCCCGGTGAGCAGATCGCGGCGCTGCGCGCCGCTGCAGCGGATGCCCGGCACGCGCACTAGGCGCCAAGCGACTACGCTGTGCCTGTGAAATCCTTCGACACGCTGTTCGCAGAGCTCTCCGAGAAGATCGCCTCCCGACCAGAGGGTTCAGGCACGGTCCGAGAGTTCGACGCGGGCGTGCATACGATCGGGAAGAAGATCGTCGAGGAGGCCGCTGAGGTCTGGATGGCCGCCGAGTACGAGAGCGACGAGGAGACGGCTGAGGAGATCTCGCAGCTGCTCTACCATCTGCAGGTCCTCATGCTCGCCAAGGGCCTCACGCTCGACGACGTCTACCGCAACCTCTAGCAGGCACGAGCTCGGCGCCGTCGAACGGCCCGCGCGACACGTGCGCCGACGCCGGTGAGGTCACCAGGCAGCGCGCACCCATCCCGATTCATGACTCCCAGAACCAAGGACGTTCCAACAATGCTTCGCATCGCCGTGCCAAACAAGGGCATGCTCGCCGAGACGGCCAACGAAATGCTGCAGGAGGCCGGCTACCGCGGCCGTGGCGACAGCCGTGAGCTCGTCGCCATCGACCCGATCAACGATGTCGAGTTCTTCTACCTTCGGCCTCGTGACATCGCGACCTACGTGGGCTCGGGTGTCCTCGACGCTGGCATCACGGGCCGCGACTTCCTCTTGAACACCGAGTCGGCCGCCAAGGAGGTCCGTGCGCTGGACTTCGGCGACTCCACCTTCCGATTCGCGGGCCCCGCCGGCGAATTCACCGATGTCAGCCAGTTGCAGGGCAAGCGGGTGGCGACGAGCTACACGGGCCTGCTCGGCTCCTGGTTCGCCCGGGCGGGCATCGAGGCTGAGCTGGTGCCCCTGGAGGGGGCGGTCGAGTCGGCCATCCGGCTTGGCGTCGCGGATGCCGTCGCCGACGTCGTCTCAACGGGCGGCACGCTGCGCAAGGCGGGCCTCGAGGTCTTCGGGCCGGTCATCCTCGAATCCACGGCGGTCCTCATCTCGACGCCGGAGAAGGAGCACGCTGCGCGTCGCCTCCTCGGTCGACTCGACGGCGTGCTCGTCGCGCGACGCTACGCGATCATGGACTACGACATCGAATCGTCGAAACTCGACGCGGCTCTGGCGATCACGCCTGGCTTCCAGTCGCCGACGATCTCGCCGCTGCGCGACTCGGACTGGGTCGCGGTGCGCTCCATGGTGCCGCAGAACGAGCTCAACCAGGTCATGGACCAGCTCCAGGACGCGGGGGCCAAGGCCATCATCGTGACGGCGCTGCAAGCCGTCCGGGTGTGATGACGATGACCGTCTCCTCATCCGCCCAGAAGTCCACGGGGCTCGCAACGCGCGTCATCCCCTGCCTGGACGTGGCCGAGGGGCGCGTCGTCAAGGGGGTCAACTTCCTGGATCTCCAGGATGCGGGCGACCCCGTCGAGCTCGCGGCGCTCTACGCCGAGCAGGGTGCGGACGAGCTCACCTTCCTCGACGTGACCGCCTCGAATGAGGGGCGAGGGACCACCTACGACCTCGTCACACGGACGGCGGAGCAGGTCTTCATCCCGCTCACCGTCGGCGGTGGGGTGCGCAGCGTCGAGGATGTTCGCGTGCTGCTCGCGTGCGGCGCCGACAAGGTCGGCGTCAACTCCGCGGCTATCGCGCGGCCGGCGCTCCTCGACGAGATCTCGTCGACGTTCGGCAAGCAGGTCCTCGTCCTCTCGCTCGATGTGAAGCGTTCGCCATCGACGGAGTCCGGGTTCGTCGTGACGTCCCACGGTGGGCGCACGGACACCGGGATCGACGCGCTCAGCTGGGCCCGCGAGGCCATCGAGCGCGGCGCGGGGGAGCTTCTCGTCAACTCCATGGACGCTGATGGCACGAAGGCCGGCTTCGATCTGGAGCTGACCCGCCTGGTCCGCGAGCTGGCGACGGTCCCCGTCATCGCGTCCGGCGGAGCTGGTGCGCTCGAGCACTTCGCGCCCGCCGTCGAGGCTGGCGCGGACGCGGTGCTGGCTGCGAGCGTCTTCCACCACCGGCAGTTCACGATCGGCCAGGTGAAGGATTCTCTGGCCGAAGCAGGAATCACCGTCAGGCGGAGCGTCCGATGACGGCCTCCACTTTCCCTGTCTCCGCGCTGCAGATCGACGAGATCCTCTCGCGGGTCTCGTTCGACGACCGCGGCCTGGTTCCGGCGGTCGTGACGCAGCACGACACCCGCGAGGTGCTCATGCTCGCCTGGCTGAACGCGGAGTCGCTGCGGATGACCCTGACCGAGGGGCGCGTCGTCTACTGGTCGCGCTCTCGTTCGGAGCTGTGGCGCAAGGGCGACACCTCCGGCAACACGCAGCGCCTCGTGAGCTTCGCGCTCGACTGCGATGCAGACACGATCCTCCTCGGCGTCGACCAGCACGGCCCCGCCTGCCACACCGGTACCCGAACCTGCTTCGACGGCGACGACCTCGCGCTCGAGTTCCCGGCCCATGACGTCGCCTGACGCTGCGGGCAAGCGCGGCAAGCGCGCCACGCTCCTGGCGATCGTCGTCGGCGCGGGTCTGGCGATCCTCGCCTGGTCGCAGGTGTGGTTCTCGTTCGAGCTGTCCCTCGGGGCGCAGACATTCGCGGGCGAGGTCCGCGGAGACGTCGCGGCCCCCGCTGTCATGGCGCTCGCACTGGCGGCCCTCGCAGTCCTCGCGGCGCTGGCCCTCGCAGGAGTCGTGTTCAGGTTCGTGCTCGGCGGGCTGCTCACGCTCGTCGGCGCGGTCCTGGTGCTGCAGGCCTTCATCGCGGTCGGCAACCCGGCCCCGGCCATCGCACCTGAGGTGACGGCGGCGTCGGGACTCGCGGGCGAGCAGACGATCGCGGATGCGGTCGCCGCCGGAGCGGTCTCTGTCGCCTTCTGGCCATGGCTGGCCGTCGTCGCCGGCGCCGTCCTCGCCTTCGCCGGCGTGCTCACCATCGTCACGGCCCGCCGATGGCCGACGAGTGGACGGCGCTTCTCGACGACTTCACTGGAAGCCGCCGACGAGATGCCCGAGAATGGACAGCCGACGGGTGCCGTTCACGCGGATGCCCCGACGGACAGCGATCAACGTGTCGAGCAATGGGATGCGCTGAGCCACGGCGACGACCCCACCGACGCGGGTGGCTCGCGAGCATCCAGCTAGACTTATCCCAGCGCACGTGACAAGGAGCACCCTCATGACTGAACTGGCCGCGAAGACGTCCCACGAACCCACGAGCATCGAAGAGGCAGAAGAGGTCCAGGAGGCCCCGCTGCAGGAGCCCCACGAGAGCCACGGCCATTCGGTTGCCGCGTGGACCGGTGTCCTCATCATGCTCGTCGGCTTCACCGTCGGGACGCTCGGCATCTGGTTCGACCAGAACATCGTCACCTGGGTCGGCGTCGTCGCGATCGTGATCGGGGCCATCGCCTGGCCGCTGCTCGCTCGTCTCGGCTTCGGGCCGAAGGCGCACTAGCTTGCTCGAGTCGCTGTACCACGGCGCTCTCGAGGACGCGGCTGAACGGCGGGAGCGCACTCCCTCGAGCGTTCTCGAGGCTCGAATCTCCGACGTCGCCCCTGCGCTTGACGCGTACGGGGCACTCGCCCGCTCGGAGCGCGTCAACATCATCGCGGAGGTCAAGCGAGCCAGCCCGTCTCGGGGTCGCCTCGCTGATATCCCCGACCCCGCTGTGCTGGCGGCTTCCTACGAACGTGGGGGAGCGGCCGCGATCTCCGTGCTCACGGAGCAGCGCAAGTTCCTCGGCTCGCTCGACGACCTCCGCGCCGTGCGCGACACGGTCGCCGTCCCAGTGCTCCGCAAGGAGTTCATCGCTGAGGAGTACCAGCTGCTCGAGGCCCGCGCGTGCGGGGCCGACCTGGCCCTGCTCATCGTCGCGGGGCTCGACCAGTCGACGCTCGTCCGCCTCGCGGAGTTCACCGAGCAGCTCGGCATGACGGCGCTCGTCGAAGCCCATTCGAAGGACGAGCTGCTGCGCGGTCTCGACGCCGGCGCGAGGATCCTCGGTGTCAATGCTCGCAACCTCGCGACCTTCGAGCTCCACCCGGAGCTCTTCGGGGAGCTTGCTCCCCTCTACCCGAACGATGTCGTCAAGGTCGCCGAATCGGCGGTCCTCGAACCAGCTCACGTGCGCCGCTACCGCGACGCCGGCGCAGACGCCGTTCTCATCGGGGAGGCGCTCGTGACGGGCGGCAACCCGGAATCTACTTTGGAGACCTTCCACCTCGCATGAGCACCTTGCCCCCAGACACCACATCGCTGCGGAACGCCTCTGGCCCCTACTACGGGGAGTTCGGCGGCCGCTTCGTCCCGGAGAGCCTCATGGCGGCTCTCGACGAGCTGTCGAGCGCCTGGGAGGCCGCGAAGGCTGACGACGAATTCTGGGCTGAGCTCTCCCGGCTGCACCGCGACTACTCGGGTCGCCCCTCGATCATCACCGAGGCACCGCGGTTCGCCGCGCACGCTGGCGGCGCCCGCATCATCCTCAAGCGCGAAGATCTCAACCACACGGGATCGCACAAGATCAACAACGTGCTCGGGCAGGCTCTGCTGACGAAGCGCATCGGAAAGACGCGGGTCATCGCCGAGACAGGCGCAGGCCAGCACGGCGTCGCGACTGCGACTGCGGCGGCCCTCTTCGGCCTCGACTGCACGATCTACATGGGTGCCGTCGACACTGCGCGCCAGGCGCTGAACGTCGCGCGGATGCGGCTCCTGGGGGCTGAGGTCGTGGCCGTCGAGTCGGGTTCGGCGACGCTCAAGGATGCGATCAACGACGCCATGCGCGACTGGGTCGCATCCGTCGACACGACGAACTACGTGTTCGGCACTGCCGCTGGCCCGCACCCGTTCCCCGCGCTGGTTCGCGACCTCCAGGCCATCATCGGCGAGGAGGCGCGCCAGCAGGTGCTCGACCTCACCGGTGCCCTGCCGGACGCCGTCGTCGCGTGTGTCGGAGGTGGATCCAACGCGATCGGCATCTTCAGCGCGTTCCTCGACGACCCCACAGTTGCGCTCTACGGCTACGAAGCCGCTGGCGACGGCGTCGACACGCCACGGCATGCCGCGACGATCGGCGCCGGTCGCCCTGGCGTGCTCCACGGCGCTCGCACCCTGCTCCTCCAGGACGTCGACGGACAGACCATCGAGTCGCACTCGATCTCGGCGGGCCTCGACTATCCGGGCGTCGGACCAGAGCACGCGCACCTCGCCGCCGTCGGTCGAGCAACGTACCTCCCGGTGACGGATGCGGCGGCCATGGAGGCCTTCCGACTGCTCTCACGCACCGAGGGCATCATTCCTGCCATCGAATCCAGCCATGCCCTCGCCGGCGCGCTCGAGCTCGGCAAGGAGCTCGGTCCGGACGCGACGATCCTGGTCTCGCTCTCGGGTCGCGGCGACAAGGACATGGAGACCGCAGCCGAGTACTTCGGTCTCGGCAACCCGGACCGCACCGAGGGAGAAGTCAAGTGACCTCAGCATCGACCACCGCGGCTTCCCCGATCCCGTCCGCGACGTCTGCCCTCGAGCAGGTCATCGACACGGCGAATAGAGACCGCAGGGGTGCGCTCGTCGCCTACCTGCCCGTCGGATTCCCGGACTTCGACACCTCCGTGGCCGCGGCTATCGCGGTCGTCAAGGCTGGCGTCGACGTCATCGAGCTCGGCATGCCGTACTCGGACCCGGTCATGGACGGCCCCGTCATCCAGGCTGCGGCCGTTCAGGCGCTCGAGGGCGGCTTCCGGACAGAGCACGTCTTCGAGGCCATCCGCCAGATCCGTGCCGAGGTGGACGCGCCCATCGTCGTCATGACCTACTGGAACCTCGTCATGCAGTACGGCGTCGACGCGTTCGCCCGCGACCTCGCCGCAGCGGGTGGCAACGGGCTGATCACACCCGACCTCGTCCCTGACGAGGGCGGCGAGTGGATCGCCGCCTCGCAGGCGCACGAGCTCGACCGCGTCTTCCTCGCGGCCCCCAGCTCGAGCGACGCTCGCCTCGATCTGGTCATCAACTCCAGCAGTGGCTTCGTGTACACGGTCTCGACCATGGGCATCACGGGAGCCAGGGCGGACGTCGACCAGGCCGCGCGCTCACTCGCGGACCGACTCCACGCGCACGGCTGCACACGAGCCTGCGTCGGCCTCGGTATCTCGACCGCAGAGCAAGTCCGCGAGGTGCTCGAGTATGCGGAGGGCGCCATCGTCGGATCCGCGCTTGTGAAGGCTCTCGCCTCCGGCGGCGTGCCCGCGGTCGCCGAGGTCGCCGCCCAGCTCGCGACCGGAACCGCACTCCACGCTCCATCTTCGAAGGAACAGGCATGACGCCACTGACCGGAATCCCCAGCCCGCCCCTCGACTGGGCGAGCTTCGAGGTCGGGCCGCTCACGGTGCACCTCTACGCGCTCTTCATCGTGGCGGGCATGATCCTCGCCGTGCTGTGGACGGACCGGCGCCTCACCGCGCGTGGCGGTGAGAAGTGGATCACGGTCGACTTCGCCATCTGGGCAGTGCTGCTCGGGCTGCTCGGCGCGCGTCTGTACCACGTCTTCACGCACCCGGCCGACTACTTCTTCGAGGGCGCCAACTTCTGGCGGATCTTCTTCATCTGGGAGGGTGGCAACGCCATCATCGGCTCCCTCATCGGCGGAGCGATCGGCATCTTCATCGCGAGCCGCATGACGGGCATCCGCATGCTCGCGTTCTCGGACGCGCTCATCCCGGGCCTCCTCCTGGCACAGGCCGTCGGGCGTCTCGGCAACTACTTCAACCACGAGCTCTACGGCTGGCCCACCGACCTGCCGTGGGGCCTGCAGATCGAGGCGAGCAATCCAGCCTTCCCCGTCGGCTTGCCGGAGGGGACGCTCTTCCATCCGACGTTCCTGTACGAGATGCTCTGGAACCTCGCCGGCATCGCCCTCATCGTGCTCCTCGAGCGCATGTTCAGGTGGCGCACGGGCAAGACGCTCGCCGCCTACCTCATCTGGTACGGAACCGGACGCATGTGGATCGAGTCCATCCGCGTCGATTACTCCGAGGTGATCCTCGGGATGCGCTCGAACGTCTTCGGGGCCCTGTGCCTCGTCATCGTCGGCGTCGCGCTCTTCATCTACGTCTCACGCCTGCCGGTCTCGCAGCTGAGCACGAGCATCTACCTTCCCGGACGCGATCCGGAGTCCGAGGCAGCCAGGGCCGCCGAGACTGCTCAGGGTGCTGAGGCTGACGAACTCGACGGGGACGACGAGCCCGACGGCGACGACGAACTCGATGCAGACGGAAGCGAGCTCGACGCCGACGAGGAAACCTCCGCGCAATCTTCGGTTCACGACGAGGAAACTTCCGAAGCCAAGCCTAACTCAGGCGCTGTGGAAAATACCCCTGATGAGAGCGAAGAAGTCTCTACCTCTTCGAAGAACTGACGCGAAACACCCCACCCCTCTCGGGCCTTGCTCGTGCACCTCGAAACACAGAAGTAACACAGCGGTCGTAATCTGCTGAATGGACCGACGGACGCCTGTAGGCACCCGCCCCGAACGGGCTCCGTCAACATCAGTCTTCTGTCGAGTCCGCCAAGCGACCCATGGCACCACCGACGAGGGGACGAGTTATGACCTCCGCCGCCTTTCCAACGAATGGCTACCCAGCAGCAGCCGGTCTGTATGACCCTGCCAACGAACGCGATGCCTGCGGGCTCGCGATGGTCGCCACCCTGCGTGGCACGCCGGGTCACGACATCATCGACCACGCGCTCGACGCGCTCCGCCACATGGAGCACCGCGGCGCCGTCGGCTCGGATGCGGGCACCGGTGATGGCGCCGGAATCCTGACGGCCATCCCGGATGACTTCTTCCGCGCGGTCAGCGGCTTCGATCTGCCTGCCGATGGCCGGTACGCGGTCGGCAACGCCTACCTCCCGGTGGACGCGGACGAGCGGGCCAGGGTCAAGGCTGGCATCGCCAAGCTCGCGGCAGAAGAGGACCTCCGCGTCATCGGCTGGCGAGAGGTTCCCGTGCAGCCCGATGAGCTCGGCAAGCTGGCGCGAGCCGCGATGCCCGTCATCGAACAGCTCTTCGTGCGCAGCGAGCGCCAGAACTTCCGAGGGAACCCGCGCAAGGGCGCGTCCCTCGACCGGCAGTGCTACCGCATGCGCAAGCGCGCCGAGCATTCGCTCGGCGTGTACTTCATGTCGCTCTCGTGCCGCTCGATCACCTACAAGGGCATGGTCACGACGCTGCAGCTTGAGCCGTTCTACCCGGACCTGAGCGATGAGCGCTTCGCCTCCAAGCTCGCGATCGTGCACTCGCGCTATTCAACGAACACGTTCCCGTCGTGGCAGCTCGCGCAGCCGATGCGCATGATGGCGCACAACGGCGAGATCAACACGGTTCGTGGCAACCGCAACTGGATGCGCGCCCGGCAGTCGCAGCTGCGCTCTGAGATCCTCGGCGACGTCGCGGACCTGTTCCCGATCGTCACCGAGGGCGCCAGCGACTCGGCCTCCTTCGACGAGGTGCTGGAGCTCCTGACCCTCTCGGGCCGCTCCCTCGCGCACGCCGTGCACATGATGGTGCCGGCAGCGTGGGAGACCGCAGAGGACCTGAGCGCTGAGGTGCGTGACTTCTACGAGTACCACTCGCTCATCATGGAGCCGTGGGACGGGCCTGCGGCTATGGCGTTCACCGACGGCCGCTACGTGTGCGCGACGCTCGACCGGAACGGGCTTCGCCCCGGCCGCTTCGTGCAGACGGCCGACGGCCTGATCGTGCTGGGCTCCGAGGTCGGCGTCGCGAGCCTCGACCCCGCGACCGTCATCCGCAAGGGGCGTCTGCGCCCCGGCCAGGTGCTCCTCGTGGACACCGAGGTCGGCCGCCTCATCGAGGACGATGAGGTCAAGCACGACCTCGCGGAGCTGCAGCCGTGGGGGGACTGGCTCGACGAGGGTCGTATCAACCTCGCTGAGCTCCCGGAGCGCGAGCACGTCACGCACACTCCGGCCTCTGTCGAACGCCGCCAGCGCACCTTCGGCTACACCGAGGAGGAGCTGCGTATCCTGCTCGCCCCTATGGCGAAGAACGGTGCTGAGCCGATCGGCGCCATGGGGACGGACACGCCCATCGCGATCCTCACGGACCGACCACGGCTCGTCTTCGACTACTTCACGCAGAACTTCGCGCAGGTGACGAACCCGCCGCTCGACTCGATCCGCGAGGAGGTCGTGACAAGTCTCACGACGAGCATCGGGCCGCAGGAGAACCTCCTCAGCGCTGGCCCCGAGCACGCGCGTCAGGTCGTGCTCGACTTCCCGGTCATCGACAACGACCAGCTCGCGAAGATCCAGCACATCGAGCAGCGCCCCGGTATCGACGCGGCGGAGACCCTCCGCGGCTGCTACCGGGTCGACGACGGCGTGGAGGGGCTGCGCAAGCGCCTCGAGGAGCTGTGCGAGGAGGCCGACCGCGCGATCGACGCCGGCGCCGGCTTCATCGTGCTCTCCGACCGCGACTCGAACCGCGACTACGCGCCCATCCCCTCGCTGCTCATGACGAGTGCCGTGCACCACCACTTGATCCGCACGGAGCGCAGGATGCGCGTCGGCCTGGTCATCGAGGCGGGTGATGTCCGCGAGGTGCACCACGTCGCAGTGCTGCTCGGCTACGGTGCTTCCGCCGTCAACCCGTACCTGGCGATGGAGTCCTGCGAGGACATGGTCCGTCAGGGCAAGCTCACCGGAGTCTCCGAAGAGAAGGCGGTCGCCAACCTGATCAAGGCGCTCGGCAAGGGCGTCCTGAAGATCATGTCGAAGATGGGCATCTCCGCGGTCTCCTCCTACGCGGGTGCGCAGTGCTTCGAGGCCGTCGGCCTCTCGAACGAGCTCGTCAGCGAGTACTTCACGGGCACGGCGAGCAAGATCTCCGGAATGGGGCTCGAGGGCATCGCCCGCGAGAACCAGCTCCGCCACCGCCACGCGTACCCGGCTCAGGCTGCTCCCGCGTCGCACCGTCCACTCGACATCGGTGGCGAGTACCAGTGGCGCCGTGAGGGGCCACCGCACCTCTTCAACCCGAACACGATCTTCCGTCTGCAGCACTCGACGCGCGAGGGCCGCTACGACATCTTCAAGGAGTACACGAAGCTCGTCGACGACCAGGCCGCGGAGACCATGACGCTGCGTGGACTCTTCAAGTTCAAGGTGGGCGACCGGACTCCGATTCCGATCGACGAGGTCGAGCCGGCTTCCGAGATCCTGAAGCGGTTCCAGACCGGAGCCATGAGCTACGGCTCCATCTCGAAGGAAGCCCACGAGACGCTCGCCATCGCGATGAACCGCATCGGGGGCAAGTCGAACACGGGTGAGGGCGGCGAGGACGTGGAGCGCCTCCTCGATCCTGAGCGACGCAGCGCCATCAAGCAGGTTGCCTCGGGCCGGTTCGGCGTCACGAGCATGTACCTGACTCACGCGGATGACATCCAGATCAAGCTGGCGCAGGGTGCGAAGCCGGGCGAAGGCGGGCAGCTGCCTCCGACGAAGGTCTACCCGTGGGTGGCTCGGACGCGCCACGCGACGCCTGGCGTCGGTCTGATCTCCCCACCCCCTCACCACGACATCTACTCCATCGAGGATCTCAAGCAGCTGATCTTCGACCTCAAGCGAGCGAACCCGTCGGCGCGCATCCACGTGAAGCTCGTGAGCGAGAACGGCATCGGCGCAGTCGCGGCCGGTGTGACGAAGGCACTTGCCGACGTCGTCCTCGTCTCGGGCCACGACGGCGGCACGGGCGCCTCGCCGCTCAACTCCCTCAAGCACGCGGGAACCCCGTGGGAGCTCGGTCTTGCCGAGACGCAGCAGACGCTCATGCTCAACGGTCTGCGCGACCGCGTGGTCGTGCAGGTGGATGGTCAGCTCAAGACGGGCCGAGACGTCATCGTCGGCGCCCTGCTCGGTGCCGAGGAGTTCGGCTTTGCGACCGCTGCGCTGGTCGTCTCTGGCTGCATCATGATGCGCGTCTGCCACCTCGACACATGCCCGGTCGGTGTCGCCACGCAGAACCCTGAGCTGCGCGCACGCTACACGGGTCAGGCCGACCACGTCGTGAACTTCTTCGAGTTCGTGGCGCAGGAAGTCCGCGAGTACCTCGCGGAGCTCGGCGTGCGCTCGCTGGACGAGATCATCGGGAAGCGCGAGCTCCTCGAGGTCGACGAAGCGATGCATCACTGGAAGACCGAGGGGCTCGACCTCTCTCGCGTGCTCACCGGCCACGAGTTCGGCGATGCGCCGACTCGGAGTCTCGTCACCCAGGAGCACGAGCTCGACCAGCACTTCGACCAGAAGCTGCTCACGCTCGCCGAGCAGGCGCTCGAGCGCGGCGAGTCCGTCAAGGTCTCGATGGATGTCATCAACACCGATCGCGCCGTCGGCACGATGCTCGGGCACCACGTGACCCTCAAGCACGGGGAGCACGGCCTGCCCGCAGGCACGATCGACATCGAACTGCGCGGGACCGCGGGGCAGTCGCTGGGCGCGTTCCTGCCGAACGGCATCCGCATCCGGCTCGTCGGCGACTCGAACGACTACGTCGGCAAGGGGCTCAGCGGTGGTGAGATCATCCTCAGGCCCGACGAGCGTGCGCCGTTCAAATCGCACGAGAACGTCATCGCGGGCAACGTCATCGGCTACGGCGCGACGAGCGGAACCATGTTCCTGAGCGGCGTCGTCGGCGAGCGCTTCCTCGTCCGCAACTCCGGCGCCACCGCAGTGGCGGAGGCCGTTGGCGACCACGCGCTCGAGTACATGACCGGCGGACTCGCCGTGATCCTGGGGGAGACGGGCAAGAACTTCGGTGCGGGCATGTCCGGCGGCATCGCCTACGTGCACAAGCTCGACCCGAAGCTCGTCAACCCCGACATGGTCTCGACGGGTGAGCTCGGTCTGACGACGCTGACCAGCGCCGATGCCGACATCCTGCGCGACATCCTCGAGCGCCACTACTCGGAGACCGACTCGCAGCTCGCTCGCGAGATGCTCGATGACTTCGACGCGGTGTCGAAGGAGTTCACGAAGGTGCTCCCGCGTGACTACGCGAAGGTCACCGAGATCCGCAACGCAGCCATCGAACGCGGTGGCGACCCCGACGACAGCACGACCTGGCACGAGATTCTGGAGGCGACCCGTGGCTGACCCGAGAGGATTCCTCACCAATCGCGAACGCGAGCTCCCCAAGCGTCGGCCCGTTCCCGTGCGCATCATGGACTTCAGCGAGGTCTACGACCCGCAGGAGCCGACCCAGCTGCGCCGGCAGGCTGGGCGCTGCATGGACTGCGGCGTTCCCTTCTGCCACCAGGGCTGCCCGCTCGGCAACATCATCCCCGAGTGGAACGACCTGACGTTCCGCGGTGACATGGCGGGCGCGAGCGAGCGCCTGCACGCCACGAACAACTTCCCGGAGTTCACGGGACGCCTGTGCCCGGCCCCGTGCGAGTCGTCGTGCGTGCTCGGCATCAACCAGCCGGCCGTCACGATCAAGCGCGTCGAGCAGTCCATCGCGGACACGGCCTTCGCCGAGGGCAACGTTCGTCCGCACCCGCCCGAGCGGCTCACGGGCAAGACCGTCGCCGTGGTCGGATCGGGGCCAGCGGGCCTCGCCGCCGCCCAGCAGCTGACACGCGCCGGCCATACCGTCGCGGTGTTCGAGCGTGACGACCGCATCGGCGGGCTGCTGCGCTACGGCATCCCGGACTTCAAGATGGAGAAGTCCGTGCTGGATGCACGTCTCTCGCAGATGCGTGCCGAGGGCACTCGCTTCCGCACCGGCATCGAGATCGGTCGCGACATCACGTGGGATAACCTCCGCCAGCGCTACGACGCCGTCGTAGTCGCCACCGGAGCGCTGGTCCCGCGCGATCTCCCCGTGCCCGGCCGCGAGCTCAAGGGCGTCCACTACGCGATGGACTTCCTGACGCAGTCCAACCGCGTGGTCGCGGGCGATGACCTCGCCTCGCAGATCCACGCCGAGGACAAGCACGTCATCGTCATCGGCGGTGGAGACACCGGTGCAGACTGCATCGGCACCTCGCACCGCCAGGGCGCGGCCTCGGTCACGAACCTCGCCATCGGCAAGGAGCCGCCGACCGAGCGTCCCGCGCACCAGCCGTGGCCGACGACTCCGACCCTCTTCGAGGTCTCGACCTCGCACGAGGAAGGCGGCGAGCGCGCCTTCCAGGCGTCCACGGTCGAGTTCATCGGCGACGAGTCCGGCCGGGTCCGCGCGATCCGCCTCGCCGAGACCGAGTTCCGCGCTGACGGCTCACGAGGCCCGAAGGCGGGCACGGAACGCGAGCTTCCCGCCGACCTGGTGCTCCTGG
This sequence comes from Pseudoclavibacter sp. VKM Ac-2867, assembly GCF_015351275.1. Lineage (NCBI taxonomy): Bacteria > Bacillati > Actinomycetota > Actinomycetes > Micrococcales > Microbacteriaceae > Pseudoclavibacter > Pseudoclavibacter sp. VKM Ac-2867. Next base: position 16,590 of record NZ_JADKSL010000010.1, on the reverse strand, counting down.
CCATGGGCTTCACGGGCCCGGAGCGGCACACGATCGAACCTCAGCTGCAGCTCCCGTTCACCTCACGGGGAGCCCTCGACCGCACTGCCGAGTACGAGACGGAGCTCCCTGGAGTGTTCGTCGCGGGCGACGCGGGCCGCGGTCAGTCCCTCATCGTCTGGGCGATCGCCGAGGGACGTGCGGCAGCCGCCTCCGTCGACCGGTATCTTGAACAGTCGACGGAGCTTCCGGAGCCGATCCTCGCCACCGAGCGCGCGATCTCCCTCTGAACCCGCCACCACGCGCCTCTCGGCGCACCACAGTTTCGACGAACCGGAGTTAATGCATGAGCCGTAGAGCGAAGATCGTCGCCACCCTCGGTCCAGCCGTCAACACCCCTGAAGGGATCCGCGCCCTCATCGGCGCCGGCGTCAACGTCACGCGCTTCAACCTCAGCCACGGCGACCACGCCGTGCACACGGAGAACTACACCCTCGTCCGGGATGCCGCCGAGGAGCTCGGCGTTCCCGTCGCGATCCTGGTCGACCTGCAGGGACCGAAGATCCGTCTCGAGAAGTTCGAGGACGGCCCCCACCACCTCGCGGTCGGGGACATCTTCAAGATCACCTCCCAGGACGTGCCCGGCACGAAGGACCTCGTCGGCACGACCTACAAGGGCCTGCCCACCGACGTGAAGCCGGGCGACCCGCTGCTCATCGATGACGGCAAGGTGCTCGTGCGCGTCGTGGAGACCGACGGCGTGACCGTCACGACCCGCGTCGAGGTGCCAGGCAAGGTCTCGAACAACAAGGGCATCAACCTGCCCGGCGTCGCCGTGAACGTGCCGGCGCTCTCCGAGAAGGACGAGGACGACCTCCGCTGGGGTCTGCGCATCGGCGCCGACATCATCGCCCTGTCGTTCGTGCGCTCGGCGGAGGACATCAACCGCGTCCACGCGATCATGGACGAGGAGGGCATCCGCCTTCCCGTGATCGCGAAGATCGAGAAGCCGCAGGCCGTCGAGAACCTCAACGAGATCGTCGACGCGTTCGACGGCATCATGGTCGCCCGCGGCGACCTCGGCGTGGAGCTTCCCCTCGAGCAGGTCCCGATCGTGCAGAAGAACGCGATCCAGCAGGCTCGCCGCTGGGCGAAGCCCGTGATCGTCGCGACGCAGATGCTCGAGACGATGATCGAGAACCCGCGCCCCACCCGCGCGGAGGCATCCGACTGCGCCAACGCCGTCCTCGACGGCGCCGACGCGCTCATGCTCTCCGGTGAGACCAGCGTCGGCGCGTTCCCGATCGAGGCGGTGCGCACCATGGCCCGCATCATCGAGTCGACCGAGACGCACGGACTGGACCGCATCCCGCCACTGGGCACGAAGCCCTTCACGCAGGGCGGAGCGATCACCCTCGCCGCGTCGGAAGTGGGCGAGTTCCTCAAGGCGAAGTACTACTGCGTGTTCACGGAGTCCGGTGACTCCGTGCGCCGCATGGCTCGCCTGCGCACCGAGATCCCCGTGCTCGGGTTCACCCCGTCGCCGCACATCGCTCGTCGCATGAACCTCTACTGGGGCGTCACGGCCGCCATCGTGGAGCGCGTCACGCACACCGACGAGATGATCGGGCAGGTCGACAAGTACCTCATGGAGAACGGCCTCGCCCAGGCGGGCGACGTCGTCGTGGTCGTCGCCGGCATGCCCCCGGGCCGCGCTGGCACCACCAACGACCTCCGCGTGCACCGCGTTGGCGTCGATGACGACCGCGTCGTCCCCGCGTACGAGGGCAAGCACACCCGCTAGCCGCACGCTGCCGCCGAGAGGCCGGTCAGGACCCCCACGGTCCTGACCGGCCTCTTGTCGTCGGTGAGAGCCCGCGGCGGCCCCCGGTTGGGTATCGTTTCACCATGTCGATAGCCAAGACGCGGAGCGAGTCGTGAGTCCGGTGCAGGGGTCCACCGAGCTGGATGTCAGAGACGCGCTTGTCGCGGCGACGGAATGGCGACCGGATATCCTCGGTTCCGGCTTCTCGGCACTCGATCTGACGCTCAAGCCCGACCACGAGGGCCCGGTCGTCGCAACGCTCGTGCGGGGGCCTCGGGCAGACCGCTTCGCGCGGGGCCCAGCGCGTGGAGCTGACGTCCTCTACGTGCACGGCTGGTCCGACTACTTCTTCCAGAAGCACCACGCGCACCACTGGGCGAGCGAAGGCGCACGGTTCTTCGCGCTCGACCTCCGCAAATACGGCCGGAGCCTCCGCGACTATCAGACGCCCGGATTCGTCACCGATCTCGCGACCTACGACGAGGAGCTGGAACGTGCCCTCGAGGTCATGGGGCATGGGCCAGGCGGGCACCGCCGGGGTCGGCATCCGCTCATCCTGATCGGTCACTCCACGGGCGGCCTCACGCTGAGTCTCTGGGCGGACCGGAACCCCGGTCGAGCGGATGCGCTCATCCTGAACAGCCCGTGGCTCGAGCTGCAGACCAGAGCGGCGGTCCGCACGGCGCTGACTCCGCTCATGACGCTCGCGGCCCAGCTCCGCCCCACGGATACGTTCAACAACATCGACTTCGGCTTCTACACGCGGGCTGTGAAGAAGGAGCTGGGTGGCGAGTGGGAGTTCGACGACCGCTGGCGGCCGACGCCGAGCTTCACCGTGCGAGCTGGCTGGCTCCACGCCATCCTCGCCGGACACGCAGCGGTCGCCGTAGGGCTCGACATCCGGGCGCCCGTCCTGACGCTCCTCTCGTCGCGGAGTACGCTGTCGCCGATCTGGCATGAGTCGATGCGCACCTCGGATTCCGTGCTGCGCGTCGACGACATCGCCCGGCGTTCACTCAATCTTGGTGACACGGTCACGGTTCGTCGCCTGGACGGCGCGCTGCACGACGTTCTGCTCTCCGCCCCGCCTGTGCGTGCCGAGGCGTTCGCGGCCATGTCGCGGTGGCTGAAGGCGTACCTCCGCTGATCGGCAGCGGGAACAACAGCGGCCGTCTCGCTGTTGGACCGCGTGTGCCCCAACGTCGAAAGGTCAGCATGAGCCGTCTCCTGTCACCCGTCACCCTGCCGAGCGTGGAAGGTGGCGGCCTGCGCTTGCGCAACGCGACGTTCCTCGCGCCGATGTGCCAGTACTCGGTGACGCGCCGAGACGGTCTTCCCACGTCCTGGCAGCTCGTGCACCTGGGAGCGCGGGCGAGCGGCGGGTTCGGGCTGGTCTGGACGGAGGCGACAGCGATCGTCCCTGAGGGCCGCATCTCGCCGGAGGACACGGGAATCTGGAGCGACGAGCACACGGAGGCGTGGCGACCCATCGTCGACTTCCTGCGTGAGCAGGGCGCTGCTGCGGGCATCCAACTCGGCCACGCCGGAGGCAAGGCATCCGCCTACCCGGCCCTGCCCGAGACGGCGCGAGGTACCGTTCCGGCAGACGAAGGCGGTTGGAGCGCTCAGGCTCCTTCGAGCACCGACGTCTTCGGACTCGCCGTCCCTGCCGCGCTCACGGTCACGCAGATCTCGGACCTCGTGACGGATTGGGGCAGAGCGGCCCGCCGCGCGGACGCTGCCGGCTTCGACGCGCTGCAGATCCACGCGGCTCACGGCTACCTGCTTCATGAGTTCCTGTCGCCGCTCTCGAACGAGCGGAGTGACGAGTACGGCGGCTCGTTCGAGAACCGCACCCGCTTCGTCCTCGAGGTCGTCGCAGAGGTGCGGCGCAACTGGCCAGCCGAGAAGCCTCTGGCGATTCGCTTCTCCGGTGAAGACTGGGTGGAAGGCGGATGGACGATCTCCGAGACCGTCGTGCTCGCGCAGCTCGTGCACGAGCTGGGCGTCACCGTGTTCGACCTCTCCAGCGGCGGCATCGGCGCCTTCACTGGCCCGGTCGGCCCCGGCTACCAGGTGTCGCTCGCCCGGGCGGTCCGCGAGGCGCTCCCCGCGGAGACCGCATTTGTGACGGCGGTCGGCCAGATCACGGAAGCGCGCCACGCCGAGGCGATCCTGGTGGGCGGCGATGCCGACGGGATCACGGTCGGCCGAGCCGCACTCGCCAACCCGAACTGGCCGGTGCACGCCGCAGTGCAGCTGGGAGACGGGCAAGTCGGCTTCGTGGCACCCCAGTACTGGCGCGCGACCATGGGCTAGACGCGCTGACCCGGATCACGCCGTTCCATTCTTCATCGGTGCGGACGTGGCGGCCGAAGTCCGTACGCCGACGTCACGAGTGTTTGCATGCCTCCACTGACCGTCCGAGCCAAGGGCATCACGGGAGCCGACCGATGTGAGTGCGAAGCGCGTCAGCGGCGAATCCTGCGGCTTCCCTGCTTCCGAAACTCACGTGGAAATCCGGATCCGACTCGTACTGGTCCGCGATACCGAGCACCATTGCGGTGGACCTCTCCGTGTCGCCGGCATGCGTTGGTGTTCCAGGGATCTGGGCGAACCAGTCCAGGTGAGAGCTCGCCTGTGTCTGGGCCGCTGCGGAATCGGGCTCATGACCTTCTTCTTGCAGTTCTCGCCAGCGCGCCAGAAGAGCCTCCGTTTCAGCTTTCCACGCGCGTTGTTCGCGAACGGACTTGCCATGCCACCACTGATGCGAGGCGTCGAACGCGTCGCGCCCCCAGCGCTCGACGACCTCGGCTTCGTAGGCGTCGTTGAAGCCTTGAAGCATGATGTCCATGCGAGGCTCACGGCCTTCCTGGCGCATCGCCAACGTGTGCTGAACCGCGGCAATGCGTCGCTCAAGCGTCGCCTTGTCCGCGTTCAGCTGCTCCAGGTGGGTCTGCAGCGCTTCTCGCTCGGCGATCGGTGTCTCCGGCGCATCCAGCACTGCAGCGATCTCAGTCAAGGCCATCCCCGTCTCTCGAAGCAGAAGGAGACGCTGCAGTCGTGCGACCGAAGCGGGCCCGTAGTAGCGATAGCCGTTCGACCCGACGCGGTCGGGATGGAGCAACCCGATGCGATGGTAGTGGCGCAATGCAGCGCCGCTTATCCCCGCTCTCTCGGCGAGCTCCTTGACCGTCCATTCCATCCGCACTCCTCAGCGTCTCTCGACCGTCAACTCCGCTCGGAACCTTCAAGGCCGAGGCAAGGCAGAACCCGCAGCAAGATCTCCGCCGCAGGGGTCCGAACGTTCTGCGCCGCCGTCGTGCCTGTGGCCTCGACGTACGCTGCAACGAGTCGCGCTCCAGCGGCGTAGCCCGCTCCAGTGGGCAGACCCACCGGTGAGCCACCCATCAGTCTCGCCGTGGCGTCACCGAGAACCCAACCGGCGAAATCCTGCATCCCGGTGACTTCAAGCCCGGTCGCGACCTTCGCGAGCACTTGGTCATCGGAGCGAGTCGCGTCGGTGACGAAATGGGTGTGTCCAGCGCCACCGTAGAGTTCCATCGCGAAGGTGTCCGCGAGTCCTTCGGAGATGACGTGCTCTCCAACCGTCACCGTGGCAGGGTTCCAGGCGATACCGCCTGGCGAGTAGCGGATATTGTGATGGAGTTCATGGACGGCGATGGCTTCGAGTCGGTCGAGGACACGCTGAGTGGGCCACACGGTGATAACTATGTAGCCGCTGATCCCGCCGAACCCCGACAAGCCCTGAACCTCGTTGAGGAAATGCTCGCTAGTGGGATCGCCGAGCAGGAGCAACACCGTGAGATCCGGCACGAGCACGCTCGGGTCGGCGGCCTTCAATGCGGCTGCTCCCGCCTCAAGGGCCTCGGCGACACGGGTCCACGCAGCAGCATCCACCAGCATCTGCAACCCCTCGCGCAGCTGGTCCGAGGACTCCTCCCAGTCGAATCCGAAGTTCTGACGGTGAATCGAGGCCATGTCCAGTTGGGCTGGAATGAAGTGGTACATGCCCGCCATTGGCGCCCACATCTCGCGCACGAGATCCGCACGCTTATGGGGGGTCGCATCCAGAACCCGCGCCATCGCGGAGGCGCTGTCAATCAGTGAAATGGTCATGGCATTCGACTGTAGACATTGACCTAGGTGCAAGGTCAACCATCGCGTCGATGCGTGTCCCCGGCCGGTGCTCCTCGGTCGTGTCTGAGATGTCGAGCTAGCTGCGAGGCTCGCGCGCCCCCTCGGCCCTGGCTGTCGTCGAGTCGTCGAGAAGCCGGGTGAGCGTGTCTTTGAGCGCCTCGAGTTCGGGGAGGGTCCACCCGAGCTCCGCGACGACCTTGACCGGCACCTCCTCGGCCTTGGCCCGCAGCTCGAGGCCCGGGGGAGTGAGTCGAATCTCGACGGCTCTCTCGTCGTCTGGTCGTCGGCTGCGGGTGACCAGGCCGGAGGTCTCGAGTCGTTTCACGAGCGGGCTGAGCGTGGCAGGCTCCAGATGAAGGGCCCTCGCGAGTTGACCGAGTGTCTGTCCGTCGTTCTCCCAGAGCCCGAGCATCACCAGGTACTGCGGATGCGTGAGGCCGAGCGGCTCGAGGATGGGTCGGTAGAGCGAGATGACGCTCCGACTGGCCGCGGCCAAGGCGAAGCAGAGCTGCTTGTCGAGTGCGAGGAGATCCACGGGTCCAGACTAGTCGCGCACACAGACCACGAATAGTTAGTACACTAACGATTATGGCCAGCGACAGACTCCCGAACCCCTACAAGGGTCAGCCCGGATGGTGGAATCGGCTGAACCAGCTACTGTTCCCATTCATGGGGCCGGCACAGGTGGGCACCGGGGGAGTCGCGCGAACGGATCCCGTCCGAGCACCCGCGTCCTGCCGGGACTGCGGACACCCGTACTCCGAGCACGAGATCCGGCGAGGCGTCGGCGCCAATCAGCCGAGCAGCATCCTCTGCCCGAGCGAGGAGCGACGCGAGTCGGGCTCGACGCGGACCTCCGCCTAGTCACTCCCGGCAAGCACAGATCGCGTCAAACGCCCCGCGGACGTCCGCGGAGAGCGCTTCGGGGTCAGAGGTGCCACCGGCGGCCGCTGTGAAGAGCAGCCCGATGAACGCGAAGTACAACGCCCCCGCCCGCGCGGCGGCGTCGCCCTCGGCGGTGCATCCGCGCTCGGTGATCACGGTGCGGAATTTCTCAGTGAGACTGGTCGCCAGGTCCGAGAAGAGTCCCGCTTCGCGCCCGCCCGAGATGAGGATGGACGCGTAGGCGCGCGCAAGCTCGTCGTGACGCGTGAACAGCGCGACGAGCGGTGCCGTGAGGCCCACGAGCCTGTCCGGGCAATTGCCCCCGATTCTGCCAGCCCCAGGGCCCAGTCCGGCGATATCAGCAGATGCAGCCCGCTGGGCAACCTCGGGACTGGTCTGATCGACGACAGCCGCCCGCTTGGCGAGCTCCGCCTCGACGAGGAGGTCGAAGACACGCACCAGCAGCGCGCTCTTGTCGCCCACGGACATGACCGTGCCGACACTCACGCCCGCCGCCTGGGCGATTCCGCGGATGCTCGTGCCAGCGAACCCCTCCTCAACGAAAAGGTGTGCCGCGGCGTCCACTACGCGGGAGTGCGTGAGCTGCTTGATCACTGCGCGTGGTGTCGACATGCCCGAAAGGCTACCTCGAACAAGTTCAGTGAACGCGTTCATACGCGCCCATGCAAGGGCCAGGCGAGGTCATTCGAGCACCTCACACCTGCCTCACGCAGCGGGCAACGACTCCAGCATGTGCTCCCAGGCGCGATGCACGTCGGCCGAGACCAGCCCGAGCTGCGTCACCACGGCGACGCAGCGGGCGCGCTCATCGTAGAGCTCCAGCGTCGACGTGCGACCCCGCGGCCCGCAGGCCGCCACGAGCAGACACGAGCGCACCGCGCTGAGATCGAGCTCGATGACGCCATCCCCAAGCGAGACGACCAGGAGCGCACCAACACGTTCCACGAGGTGCACCGGCCCCGCGCTCAGCTGCAGCACAGCACTGGACGCAACACCCACGCAGACCGGCAATCCGACTGAGCTCAGGTGCTCGAACACCGCGGGGAGCAGCGAGGAATCCACGGGGCGGCTGTTCCCGACGCCACCGACACCCCAGACACCGCGAGCAGCGCTCCCTCGCACCAGCGCAGCGTGTCGATCGGATCCACCCGCGTCGAGAATCGCGTCCAGCTGCGCGAGCTGATCGCCGTCGCGCCAGTCCGCTGCAACTTCCCCGGGCAGCTGCAGGTTGCGCAGCTGCGCCTCGCTCGGCGGCCGAGAACGTCCGAGGTTCGCGAGCAGCCCGGCGTCCTGGGCAGAGTGGACAAGCACCCGATGCACGAGTCGCCCGCCGCTCGAATAGACGTACAGGCCGGGGAGCGCGCCCTGCAGGCCCTCCTCGTGGGCGATCACCGCGACGCCGAGCGACGCCGGACGAACCCGCAAGGTGATCCAGGCGGAGGGCGCGAGGAGCGCCCGACCGCACGCCGTCGGCAGGTCGTAGCTGCCGATCTGGTGGATCGTGCACGCGCCATTGCTGGTGGTTGCCGTCGCCGTGCCGAACCCGACAAGACCGTAGGCGAGCGCCTCCGGCGACAGCGTCACCTTGCGGAGCATGGTGTGCGGGGACGAAAGCAGCCGATCGAGCGTCCCAGCGTTGAGCGCGCTCACCTGCCGGGAGTGGCCCGCACGGACTGCGCCATCCCGCCCGAGACCTCGGAGCCCACCGCCGCGACGCCGCGCGCACGGGCAGTCCCCGCCCGCCCCGCAGACCTCATCCCGGCCCGCGGTGTCCTCCGGCAGCATGGCTCAGTACACGTCCCTCACGTAGCGCTTCTGGCGCTTCAACGCGGCGACGTACTCAGCCGCGCCTTCGGCCGTCACTCCTCGCTCCTGCGCGACCACCGTGTGGAGAGCATCGTCGACATCCCTCGCCATGCGCGATGCGTCACCGCAGACGTAGAAGCACCCACCCTCTTCGAGCCAGGCGTAGAGCTCGGTGCCGTGCTCGAGCATGCGCGTCTGCACGTAGATCTTCTCCGCCTGGTCGCGCGAGAACGCCAGGTCGAGGCGGTCGAGGACACCGCGCTCGCTGAGCCCCGCGAGTTCCTCCTCGTAGATGAAGTCGCTGTCGCGGTGCTGGTCGCCGAAGAGCAGCCAGTTGCGTCCGGATGCGCCGCGCGCCTCACGCTCGTGCAGGAAGCCGCGGAACGGGGCGATCCCCGTGCCTGGGCCGACCATGATCATGGGGGCGTCGTCATCCTCAGGCACGCGGAACGCCGCGTTCGGCTGCAGGAACAGGTGTACGGGGTCGAGGTCGCCGACACGGTCCGCGAGGAACGTGGAGCACACGCCGCCGTACCGGCGGGCCTCGTTTCCGTAGCGCACCGAGGCGACGGTCAGGTGGATGCGGTCCGGGCTGGCAAGCGGGCTCGACGAGATCGAGTAGGCGCGGTGCTGCATGGGCCGTAGCAGCGACGCGAACTCATCCGCGGTGAAGATCACTCCCTGCGCCGCCCGGAGCACGTCGAGCGTGTCCCTGCCCCACAGCCAGCTGTCCAGCTGCGCCTTGTCGCCGCGTTGCACGAGCTCCGCGACAGCTCCGCTCGGCTCCCGCGCGGAGAGCTCCGCGAGCAGGTCCTTTGAGGGGGCCGTGATGTCGAGCTCTCGCTCGAACGCCGTGCGCAGCATCGAGCCGCCCTCGAGCATTTCGTCGCCGGAGAAGCCGAGGTGCCCGAGCAGCTCGTCGACGAGACCGGGCTCGTTGACCGGCACGACGGCGAGGGCGTCGCCCGCCGCGTACGTGATGCCGCTGTTGCCGAGATCGAACTCATAGTGGCGAATCTCCTTCGAGCTTCGTGGCCCGGAGAGGACGCGGTTGACGGCGAGGCGCGACGGGTACGGCGTCTTCTTGTTCCACGGCGAGCGCACTCGGGCCGGCGCAGCGGCACCGGCTGGCGCTGGAGCGGCGGTGTTCGGCTGGAGGGCCGCGAAGTGCTCGACCACCTCCGCGATCCACTCGGCGGCTGCATCCTCGTAGTCGACGTCGCAGTCCACGCGCGGCACGACACGAGTCGCCCCGAGCTGCTCGAGGCGCGTGTCGATGAGCTTGCCGGCCTGGCAGTAGTCGTCGTAGCTGCTGTCTCCGAGCGCGAGGACAGCGAATTTCGCCGACTCGAGGCGCGGAGCACCGTCAGCGGACAGCTCCTCCCAGAACAGCTCGGCGTTGTCCGGCATCTCACCCTCGCCGTACGTGGACGTGACGACGACGATGTTGCGTTCGCCGTTCAACGCCTCGGGGGAGACCGAGTCGAGCGGGGCGAGCGTCGCCGCGAGCCCCGCGGCTCGCGCCGCCGCCGCGAGGTCCTCAGCAACGAACTCGCAGTTCCCGGTCTGCGTGCCGATGAGGATCTCGAGCGTCAGCGTCGCGGCCTGCACCTCCTTGTCGGCGGTGGGGATCGCGGCGAGTCCCGCCATGAACCCGGAGAGCCAGGCCTGCTGCTCCCGGGTGAAGGGGGCGTCGACGGGGATGAACGGCGCGCTCATGCGAGGCCACCCGCCGTCGGAGCGAGGCCAGCGGCCGCGGCCGTCGGCTGCTGGCGCTTCTCGGTGACGACGAGCTCGCGGGCGATGTCGACCATCGCCGCGGTCGCGAGGATCTCATCGGTGCCCACCGACTGGAGGAGCCGGCGGTTCTTCACGTTCTGGTGCATGATCCACCCCGTCGTTCCTGGCGCGTCGATGCTGCGCACGTTGCGCAGGCGGAGGGCGTCCTTGTAGTCCTCGAGGCGCTTCGCGGCGATGAGGGCAGCGAGCTCCGCGTCCTCGAACCGGTCGAGTTCGCCGCGCAGGTACTTGTTCACGCGCTGCATGACGAAGAAGTCCTCGGTGAGGATGAGCTTCCGGACGGCGTCGACCACCCTGGGGTCGTCGGGCCCGCTGGCGTCCGGCACTCGGGTGAGCGCGATGTCCTGCGAGATGTTGAGCACCGCGTAGGAGGCGAGCAGGGCAAACCTGTCGTCACGGTCCGACTCCGAGCCGCCCGGGGTGCGCCCGCCGATCACCGGGTGACCGCCGCGGTAGGCCTCCTTGAAGAGGCGGATGCGCTGGGTTGCGATGGAGGTGGAGAGCTCGTCGAGCAGCTCCTTGCGTCCCTTCGCGGCGAGGATCTTGTCGGCGTCCTGGTAGAGCAGCAGCGCGCGCGGCATGCCGCAGAAGAACCTGCTGCGCTCAGACTCCCAGTCCTGGAGGATCTGAGCGGCGAGCGGCGAACCGGTCGCGTCGAGGTGCCACTGCAGGAGGAGCTTGACTGCGGCCTCGTGGAAGTCGCCGTGGCTCGTGTCGGTGATGGGGAACACCAGCAGGGAGTCGGCGCTCACGTTCTCGCGCGTCGAGCCGTCGGCGTCGTACTGGTAGACGAATCCGCCGCTCATGCCGTTGCCGAGGCCCTTGCCTGCACTCCCGAGGTTGAGGACGGCCCCGTTGGTCATGTACTCGCAGCCGAAGTCGCCGATGCCCTCGACGACCGCTGTTGCGCCGGAATTGCGCACTGCGAAGCGGTCGCCCGCCTCGCCCTGCACGAACGTGCGTCCGCCCGTCGCGCCGAAGAGCGCGAAGTTGCCGATGAGCACGTTCTCGCCGGGCTCCGAGCCGCCGCCGCCGGGGGAGAGCACGACGATGGTTCCGCCGCCCTGGCTCTTGCCGACGCCGTCGTTCGCGGTTCCCGTGTGCACGAGGCGCATGCCGTCGTTGCTGAAGGCGCCGTAGGACTGCCCGGCGGATCCCTGCGTCGTGACGGTGATGCTGCCGTCCACGAGCGAGCGCCTGCCTCGCTCGTCCTCGACGACTGCGGGGAGCCCGGCGACCGTCTCAGCGTCGAGCTCGTAATTGAGCATCCGCTCGATGTCGATCGAGAGCTGACCGCCGACGGACTTGAAGCGGTTGCCCATCTCGACGCCCTCGATGAGGATCGACGGCTCCGCTCGGTCGACGAGGGCGGCTCGGATCTGGTCGACGAGTGAGTCGTCGATGCTGAAGTCCTTCTCGAGGTAGATGGGGTTGGCGACGATCTTCTCGGGAACCTTCGCGAGCATGTCGCGAACGTCGAGGTCGCCGACGCTCGCGGGGTGCGCGAGGAGCTGCAGCAGGTCGCCGCGCCCTCGTGCTTCCCCGAGCGAGCGCAGCCCCAGCGAGGCGAGGATCTCCCGCACCTCGTGCGAGATGTTGAGGAGGTACTGGGCGAGCGCGCGCGGGTCGCCGTCGAACACCTCGGGGTTGGTCGTGAGTCCGGCAGGGCACTTGATGTTGCAGTTCTTCGCCATGACGCAGCCGAGCATCATGAGCGCCGTCGTGCCGAATTCGAAACTGTCGCCGCCGAGAAGCGCGGAGGTGACGACGTCGCTTGCCATCTGGTGGGCACCGGAACAGCGCAGGACGACCTTCTGCCTGAGTCCGTTCGCGAGGAGTGCCTGGTGGACTTCAGCGACGCCGATCTCCGCCGAGCGTCCTGCGTACTTGAGGCTCGTGACGGCGGCCGCACCCGTGCCTCCCGTGTTGCCTGCGACGTTGATCACGTCGGCGCCCGCCTTGGCGACGCCGACGGCGATCGTGCCGATGCCCTCCGACGAGACGAGCTTCACGACGACCCGCACCCGTGCTGCCTTGCAGTCGTGGATGAGCTGCGCGAGGTCCTCGATGGAGTAGGTGTCGTGGTGCGGCGGCGGCGAGACGAGCTCGACGCCTGGCGTCCCACCTCGGGCCGCGGCGATGTCGACCGTGACCTTCGGCGCCGGCAGCTGGCCGCCTTCGCCGGGCTTCGCGCCCTGGCCGATCTTGATCTCGAGCTCCTGCAGCATCGGGTCGGCGAGGTAGCCGGCCCAGATGCCGAAACGGCCGGACGCGAACTGCTTGATTCGCGAGCCGCGGATCGTGTTGTAGCGGGTGATGTGCTCGCCGCCCTCGCCGCAGTTCGACATGCCGCCGACCATGTTCGTGCCGTGCGCGACGGACTCGTGGGCGGTCGCGACGAGCGCCCCGTGGCTCATGGCGCCGGATGCGAGGGTGCGGGCGATCTCGTGCGCGGGCTGCACCTCATCGAGCGAGATGCTGTCCGGCGCTGTCCTGAGGAGGCTCAAGATGCTCGGTGCGCCCGGGGCGATGCGCACCTCGAGCTTCGAATCCGTCGCGGTCGTCTCGGTGATGGCGTCGCCGTCGAGGGCCGTGAGGACCTGCGCGAGCGCGTCGTAGCGGGTCGAGTCGTCGTCCAAGGGGCCGGTGAGCTTCAGCTCGTAGGTGGAGTTCTCCGTGTGCCCGATCTCGAGGCCGCGGACGCGGACGTCGCTGTTCCCCTCGAGCGAGAAGCGGCTGAGCTCGCGCGCGAACTCGGAGGGCGTCGAGGCGAGGCGGACGTCTGCGGGCAGCGAGAGCACGTCGCGGAGCGCCGAGGGACGCCGCGTGCGCTCCTGGATGGTGTTCGTGACGAAGTCCCGGTAGCCGGGGGTGATCTCGAACGCGTCGATCTGCTCCGGCGTGAGTGCGCCGTAGCCGCTGTACGTGTACGCCTTGTCGTCGAGCCCGAACGCGTCGCCGAGCTGGCCGAGGGTGAGGAGTCGCAGCGAGTCGTGACCTGGGTGCGGCTCTTCGCTCGCGGCGGGCCCCTCCGGTGCCTTCGTCGTCTCGAGGATGCGCGGCTCCTCGGTCATGTCGATGAACCCGCGCACCGCGGTGGTGCCGAACGAGTGGCCGGCTCCTTCCTGGCGCTCCTTGAAGAGGCCGAGGAGGGGGATCTGCTTCTCATCGGCGACCGCGACGGCCCGCTCGTGCCACTCGGCGACCGCGAGGGCGATACGCTCGAAGCGCACGCCGCCGACCGGGGCAGCCAGGTGGGGGAAGTAGTCGGCGAGGACGGGGTCCTTCGTGTCGAGGTAGTTGGGCTCGAAGAACTCGCCGCCGATGTAGCTCTCGACGGTGCACAGGCCGACACGGCCCATGGTCTTCATGAGCGACTTCTCTGCTGCCTTCGCGAAGCGGGCCACGGCGAGGTCGGTGTCCGTGATCGTGTCGATCGAGGCGGCGCCGCTCGGGTAGCGCTCCTCGGCGCGCAGGCGCACGCAGAGCGGGTAGACCGCGGCGGCACCGAAGCCGAGCGCGGCGGCGATGTGGTGCGACGAGGGCAGCTGGCCGCTCTCCGCGATGATCGACACCCGCAGGCGCAGGCCCTCACGGATGAGTCGCTGGTTGACGGCCGCGATGACCAGGATGAGGGGGATCGCGGCCAGCTCACGCGACACGTTGCGGTCGGTGAGCACGGCGATGCCGCCGTGCGTGCGCGCAAACGCGGTCACGGCGTCGCACACGCGCTCGACGGCTTCGCGAAGCGAGGCGGCGTTGGCGGGGGCGTCGCCCTGCACGGGCGTGTAGAGGATCTCGAAGCGCTCGAGCGGCGCGAGGCGCTGCTCGCGGAGCGCGACCATGTTGAGGTGGCTGAGGATGGGCGAGGGCACGACGATCTGCCGCGTCTGGTTGCCGCCGTCGGGCTTCGCGCCGAGTGCGACGCGCAACGTCATGCCGTCGGCCTCCCGGATGCTGTCGAGCGGCGGGTTCGTGACCTGCGCGAAGCGCTGCGAGAAGTACTTCGCGAGCCCGCCCTCCTGGTCGGAGAGCGCGTTGATGGCGTTGCCGTAGCCCATGGCGGAGATGCGCTCGGTGCCGTTGGCGAGCATCGGGTCCATCATGAACTTGAAGCTCTCCTGGTTGAGCGAGTACGCGACGTACCTGCCGGCGGGGGAGAGGTCCCCGTCGTAGCCGAGCGTGTTGCTGCCCCGGTCGATCTCGGGCAGCTCGATGTCCTCGATATTGACGCGCGCGGCCTCGAGGTCTGCGCTGTAGTCGCGGCGCAGAGCGAGCTGCTCGAGCGCCTCCCACGTGCGGAAGCTGCGCCCCTGCGTGTGGTCGAAGTAGAGCATGCCGCCCGCTTCGATGCGACCGCGGCGCACGATGCTGCCCGGTGCGAACTGGATCTGCCCGGCCTCGGAGCTCACCACGAGGTACTCGTCGGTCTCGACGGTGCGCAACGGGCGCAGCCCGAGGCGGTCGAGCCGCGCGCCGATGATGTCGCCGTTGCTGAAGACGAGTGCTGCCGGTCCGTCGTTCTTCTCCTCGTAGAGGGAGAAGAACTCGAGCATATCCCGGACCTCCGGGGTGAGCGTGCGGTCGTTCTCCCACGCCGGCGGCATGGTCGAGACGACGGCCTCGACGAGCTCGAGCCCGTCATCGAAGACGCGGCTCTGCAGGGTCTGGTCGAAGCGGCTGCTGTCCGACTGTCCGGGTGGATGCACGATGACGCGGCCCCGCGCGGTCGCGAGCGCGTTCTCGGAGAGGCGGTTCTTGCGGTCGGTGTTGAGCTCTCCGTTGTGCGCCAGCATGCGGAACGGCTGCGCCATGCTCGGGTGCGGTTCCGTGTTGGTCGAGAAGCGAGTGTGGAAGAAGAGCGTGCGAACCGACTGGCGCTCGTCGAGCAGGTCGGTGAAGTAGGGGATGACCTCGTTCGAGTTGAGGCGGCCCTTGAGCGTCTGCGTGCGGGCGCTCAGCGACAGCGGGTAGAGACCCTGGAGTGCTGCGTTCGAGTAGGCGATGCCCTCGATGTCGAGGAGGGCGGCGTTGGCTGCGGCGTCCATCTCGGCACGGGTCCAGCCCTCGTCCGCGACGAAGATCCACTGGACGATGGGCAGCTGGTAGTGGGCCGCCGCGGGGCGTGCGACGGTGGCGTCGACGGGCACGTCGCGGACGAGGACCGGCTCGATGCCGTGCGCGCGCAGCGTGCTGGAGATGAGCTCGTGCGCGATGTCGAGCTGCTCGACGTCGCTCGGCATGAAGAAGTTGCCCACGCCGAAGAGGCCCGACTCGAGCTCGCGCTCGACGAGCGAGCTGAAGAACTCGACCGACAGGTCGACGTTGATGCCGGCGCCGTCGCCGACACCTTCGGCGGACATTCCTCCGCGGTGGGGGATCGCGCAGAGCGCCTCGTTTCCGAGCCGGATCACATCATGGTGCTGCACGCCGTCCTTGCGCGTGATGAAGCCGACGCCGCAGTCGCTCTTCTCGAGCTCGGGACGGTACAGACCAACGGTTTTTTGCGACACGAAGATGCCTCCAAGGGACAGCAGCGAGGGGAAAGGCGACGCGAACACTGCAACATTGGAGGTTTCGTCAGCGGGAGTCGTCACTTGGTGCGGTGCGGGGTTCCCAGCGGCATAGCGGTATACGTACGGTAAGGGTTGCCTAAAGCTGACGCAAGGCCACGCGCCGATGATTGGTCGACAGATTCTGCGCCCATTGCACTCGGACGGGCGGCTCCGGCAGCCGGCGTCCGCCCCTGCATCCGCGTCCTTGTTCTCCGGCTGAGATGATGGAGGCATGAGCGACGTCAAGACATACATGCGAACTGCCTCCGCTGAGGCCGACGCCGGCGAGGACACCCTCGCGGAGGTCACCGACAGGCTCGTGCAGCGCCTTGTGGAGGCCGCTGCCGCCGACGGCATCACGATCCCGGAGGGCGAAGTCCAGGTCGACGTGCTCGTCGACGACACGCTGAACCTGTGGGACGCGACCGCGAGCTGGTCCGGAACCGGTGACAGCGCCGCGGATGCTGAGGCGACGGTCACCGACATCGGCTAGCGCCGAAGACGAGCACCGCGCACGAGCGAAGCCCCGGTTCGGCCAGTGATTCACTGGCCGAACCG